>JBCCHV010000010.1 GCA_039028635.1 Acidobacteriota bacterium | reverse complement strand
CGCACGTCGCTCCACCTGCACGGCTTCGAACAGCCCCTGCAGGTGGTCCACCGCTGGGCTGAGATTCCGCTCGAGGTCGGCACCGGGTCCGATCCCCCTTCGGCCGAGGCGCTGCTCGCCGCCGAGCGCGCCCGCGGCTTCGACCCCCAACAGGCACCGCTGATTCGTCTCAAGGCTTACCGTTTGGACGAGCGCCGAGTGCGCCTCGTCGTGTGCGAGCACCACGCCATTCTCGACGGCTGGAGCGCCGCTTCGTTCTTGACCGAGCTGCTGCGCCTCTACCACGACCTGGCTTCCGGCGCGTCGGCAACCCCGCCCGAGGCACCGCCGGTGGGGATGCGGCGGGCGGTCGAGCTGGAGCGCGCGGCGCTGGCCGACCCGGCGAGCGCGGAGTACTGGCGAGAGCGGCTCTCCGGCGCGCCAGTCGCCGCCTTGCCCGCGGCCCCCGCCGGCGCGCCCGCCGGAGAAGGGCGAGAGCTCCCGATCGAGCTGTCCGATTCGATCGCCCGCGCGGTGCGCGAGCTGGCGGTCGAGCTGGCGGTGCCGGTGCGCACGGTGCTGCTCACGGCTCACCTCCGCTGTCTCGCCGAAGCCGGCGGCGCAACCGATGTGGTGACCGGGCTGGTGACTCACGGCCGGCCCGAGGAGGAGGGCGGCGAACGGGCCCTCGGCCTGTTCCTCAACACGGTGCCCTTCCCGTTGCGCCTGCGCACGGAGAGCTGGCGCGACCTGATCGCGCGCGTCCACGCCGCCGAGGGCGAGATGATCCCGCACCGGCGCTTCCCCCTCGCCGAGCTGGTCCGGCGCCGCGGCGGTCTGCTGTTCGACAACGTCTTCAACTTCGTTCACTTCCACGTCCAGCGCGAGGCCGAGAAGGTGGCCGGCTTCGAGGTGCTGGCAGCTTCCGGAGAGGAGACCAACGAGCTGCCGCTGTCCGCGACCTTCCGCTCCCAGATCTCCGGCAGCGGCCTTTCCGGTGAGCTGGCGGTCGATGGCAAGACGCTCGATTCCCTGCAGGCCGAGGCGCTGGCGGCTCTCTACCCGCGAGTGCTGGCGGCGATGACCGACGACCCCGCCGGGCGTCACGACCGCTTCGAGAGCGGTACCGCACAGCTCTTCTCGGTTGGCGATGACTCGGTCGTTCCCTGGCGCGCCCGGCTTGACGCGCCCGCCGACGAGCGACCCGAGGAGCCGGCGGTGGCGCCGCGGCGGACCCCTCCGGCGAACGACAGCGAGCGACAGGTAGCGGAGGTGTTCTCGGAGCTGTTGGGGGTGGCCGAGGTTGCCGCCGAGGACGACTTCTTCCGGCTCGGCGGCCATTCTCTGCTCGCCGGCCGGGCGGCGGCTTTGCTGCGCGAGCGGATGGGCGTGGACTTGACTCTGGGTGAGCTGCTCGCGAGCCCCACGGTCCGCGCCATCGCCCGCGCCGCTGACCGCCGCCGCGAGGAATCAGTGCCCGCCGGCGCCCAAGAAGAGGACTGGGAAGAGGTGGAAATTTGACCGCCGTCGAGCTCCTCGCCGAGCTGAATCGCCTCGATGCCCACCTCATCGCCGAGGACGGTCGCCTGCGCCTGCGCGCGCCGCGGGGTGCGGTGAGCGCCGAGCTGCAGGAGCGCCTGCGCGACGCCCGGGCGGACCTGCTGGCTCTGCTCGCTCCGCCCGCCGGTCCGGCTCCGACAGCGCGCGGCCCGGAGGCGCCGTTGACCGCCGCACAGCGCCGCCTCTGGCTCCACCACCGACGCCATCCCGACTCGGCCGCTTACCACCTGGCCACCGCCCTGCGGCTGCGCGGGGCGCCGTCGCCGGCGACGGTGGAGGCGGCCGTCGAGCTGGTGCTCGAGCGCCATGAAGCCTTGCGCACCGTCTACCGCGAAGCGGCCGACGGACCGCGGCAGGTCGTGCTCTCGGCCCGCCGTCGTCGGTTGCCGTGCTGCGATCTCTCGGCCTTGCCGCCGGACGCCGTGGACGGTGAGTTGCGGCGGGCGGCGGCGGCGGTGGCGACCCGGCCTTTCGATCTCGAATCGCGTCCACCGCGGCGGGAGGTGCTCTTCCAGCGCCGCGGCAGGGATCCGGTTCTGGTTTGGACCCTGCACCATATCTCCGGAGACGGCCTCTCCCTCGACCTCTTGCTGAGGGAGCTCGAGGAGGCATTGACGGCGGGCGAGCGGGGACAGCCGGCGGAGCTCCCCGCGGTGGCCCTCCAGTACGCCGACTTCGCGTACTGGCAGGAGCGCCACGCGGGCAGCCGGCAGGTCGCCGACCGGGTGCGGGCCTGGGTCCGGGATTTCGAAGGCGCGCGGCCTCCGGAGCTCCCCTTCGACCGGCCGCCGGTCGGGGATCGAGGACTCGCCGAAGAGCTGATCGTGCCGCTGCCGGAAGGACCGGCCTTGGCCGCCTTGGCGCGGCGCTCGGGGGCGACCCCCTTTGCGGCGGCGTTGGGATTCGTGGCGGCCTGGCTGGCGCGGATGGGGGGTGTCAGCGAGGCGGTGATCGGCACGGCCGTCGCCGGGCGTCCCTTTCCCGGGCTCGCGGGCGTCGTCGGCATGCTGGCGGACCTCGTGCCGCTGCGGGTGGCGCTACCTTTCAATCTCGACGCCGCCGGCGTGATCGCCGCGGCCGGCCGGGTGGTGGTGGCCGCCGAAGGCCGCGCCGACCTGCCGGCGGATCTCTTGATCGAGGGGCTCGGAGGCTCCGGTGCTCCGCCGCTGATGGACGTGACCTTGACCGGCGGCGGCCCCGAGCCCGCTGCCTCGGCGCGCCGTCTGGTGGTCGAGCCGATCGCCGCCGAGCGTCGGGCGCGCTTCGATCTGGCCCTGGGAGTGGCCCTCGAGGGGGCGCGCCCGGAGCTCTCCGTCGATTTCGACCGGGCGTGCTTCGAGACGACCACCGTCGAGCGGTTGCTGCGCGCTCTGCGCACCCTGATCCAGAGCGCACTCACCGAGCCCGGGCGGCGGTGGACGGAGCTGGCGCTGCTGGCGCCCGCGGAGCGCCACGCCGTCCTCCACGAGTGGAGCGGCGGCTTCCGTCCTTCCACCACTATCGCAGCGGTCCATCGGCGCGCGGTGGCCGCGGCCCGGCGCGATCCTCAGCGGCCGGCGGTGATCGAGGCCGGCGGGGAGGTTTGGACCTACGGCGAGCTCACCGCCGCGGCCGCCGACCTGGCGCGTCGCCTGCGAGGCGCCGGCGTCGGACCCGAGGCCTGTGTCGGTCTGTACCTGGAGCGCGGCGCTCCTCTGGTGGCGTCATGGCTCGGCGTCCTCCTCGCCGGCGGCGTCTGCCTGCCCCTCGACCCGGCGCACCCGCGGCGGCGGATCGTCGCCCTGCTGGCCGACGCCGGCGCCGTGGCGTGGATCGCCGCCGCCGGCAGCACGGTACCGGCGGAAGCAGCCCATCGCTTCGATCCGCCCCATCGCCTCGATCCGCCCCGGCGCCGGGACGCCGAGCCCCTGCCGGATCGGCTCCCAGATTTGCCGCTTCCCGCGTCGTTCTCCCAGCCGCCCCCGGGACAGGCCGCCGCCCTCTTCTACACCTCGGGCTCGACCGGCCGGCCGAAAGGGGTGATGGTGACCCACGGCGGCCTCGCCGAGCTGGTCGACTGGCAGATCTCGCACCGGCGCATCGCCCCCGGCGATCGGCTGACTCACGTCGCCGGCACCACCTTCGACGTCACCGCCTGGGAGATCTGGACCGCCATCGCCGCCGGCGCCACTTTGGTCCTGCCGGCCGAGGAGGCCCGCACCGACCCGCGTCGACTGGCGGAGTTCCTGGCCGCCGAGGAGCCGGCCTGGTGCTGGGTACCGACGGCCGTCGCCGAGGAGCTGGTGCGCGATCGCCGTCTACCCGCCACCGGTCTCTGGACCGGTGGCGATCGACTGCGCCTGCGGCCGGCGTCGCCTTCCCCGCTGCTGGTCAACTCCTATGGACCGACGGAGGCGACGGTGACGGCGACTGCCGGCGTCGTCGAGGCGGCACCGTCGGCCGGGCGGTTGGCACCCTCGCTGGGCCGGCCGATCGCGAACGTGCGGACCTTCGTCCTCGATCGCCGGTTGGCTCCGGTGCCGCCGGGATTCGTTGGTGAGCTGTGCCTCGGCGGGGCGGCGCTGGCGCGCGGCTACCTCGGGCGCCCCGGGTTGACGGCCGCGGCGTTCATGCCGGACGCGGTGAGCGGTGAGCCCGGTGCGCGGCTCTACCGGACCGGCGATCGGGTGCGACATCTCGCCGACGGCCGACTTCACTTTCTCGGCCGCTTCGATCATCAGCTCGAGGTGCGAGGCCATCGCATCGAGCCTGGCGAGGTGGAGGCGGCGCTCCTCGCTCACCCGAGCGTGCAGCAGGCCGCCGTTGCCGCGCCAGAGGTCGGTGGCGAGCCCGTGCTCACCGCCTACGTCAGCGCCGGCGCCGAGCCGGAAGTGCTCCGCGCCTGGCTCCGTGAGCGCCTGCCGCCGGCTTTCGTACCGGCGGCATGGGTCGCCCTCGAAGCGCTGCCCCTGAGTGCCAACGGCAAGCTCGATCGCGGCCGATTGCCCGCCCCGGAGATCTCCGCTCGACCGGCGCGCGACCTCGCCGAGCAGGAGCTGGTGGCGCTGTGGAGCGACGTCCTCGGAGTGCCTGCCGGGCGCGACACCGACTTCTTCGCGGCCGGCGGCAGCTCTCTCGCGGCATTCCGGCTGGCGGCGCGCATCGGCGCCCTGCAGGGTCGGCTGGTAGCCGTGGAAACGGTCCTGGCGGCGCCCACTCCGGCGGCGGTGGCTGCCGAGCTCGGGCTCACCGGAGAAACCTCCGATCCCTGGGTGGAGCTGGCTCCCGGCGAGGGCCTGCCGCTCCTCCTGGTGCCACCGCCCGGCGGCAGCGCCGCCAGCTATCTCGACCTCGCCGAGGGTCTCCGGGGACGCCATCCGGTGCGGGCCCTGCGGCCGGCGCCGGCGGGTCCCGAGGAGGTCGCCACCGCCCTCGAGGCCGCGGCTCGGGCGGCGGCCGGCGGCGGGCCCTGTTTGCTCGGTGGCTGGTCCGCCGGCGGCCTGCTCGCCTTCGAAACGGCGCGCCGGCGGATCGCGGCCGGATCGCCGGTGCGGGCCCTGGTGCTGCTCGATGCGCCGCCGCCGGGAATGCTCCGCCCGCCTTCGCCGCGGGGCGCCCTCACGGCGTTCGTCGAGTTCCTGATCGAGAGCGCCGGAGCACCGCCGCCAGAGAGTCGGCTCAGCTCCTGGGACGAGTTGATCGCCTGGGCGTCGTCGGCCGATCTGATCGGG
This sequence comes from Acidobacteriota bacterium, assembly GCA_039028635.1. Taxonomy (NCBI): domain Bacteria; kingdom Pseudomonadati; phylum Acidobacteriota; species Acidobacteriota bacterium. The sequence goes on along the minus strand of JBCCHV010000010.1, from coordinate 121,753 downwards.
GTCGGTGGAGAGGCACAGCTCCGACGTTGGTGTGACGACTTCACCTCGTCGGTGGCAGCGGCGGCGGCCGTCAAAGCGGATCCGCCCGGACCGCCGGCGGTGCTGGTCGCGGCTCGCCGAGGCCCGATGGTGGCTCGCGGTGGGGTCGACGCCTGGCGCCGTTCGCTCGACGCCCTCGAAGTTCTCGCTGTCGACGCCGATCACCACGAGGTCACCCGTGGTCCGGCCCTCGACGGCCTCTTGGCCGCCCTCGGCCGGATCGTTCCCGAGCGGCAGGAAGAAAGGGAGACAGCATGAACGCGGCGCCCTCCAAACGCCCTCGCCGCCGCTGGTGGCGCCTTCTCGGTCGCGCCGCGGCGGCGGCCCTCGTCCTCTTGCTACTGGTTTCGGCGGTTGCCGTGATCTGGGGTTCTCGTGCCTGGCGCTCCGGCCTTCCTCGGCTCGAAGGGGCGGTGTCGGCGCCCGGGCTGAAGGCGCCCGCCACGATCGATCGGGACGCCATCGGGGTGCCGGCGATCCGAGCCGCGAGCCGCCTGGACGCCGCCTACGCCACCGGTTTCGTACATGCCCAGGACCGCTTCTTCCAGATGGACCTCCTGCGCCGGCGGGCCGCCGGAGAGATCGCCGAGGTGCTCGGGCCGCCGGTGGCATGGGTCGATGTCGCGGTCCGTCGGCACCGCTTCGCCGCCCGGGCAGAGCGGCAGTGGGAGCGGGCGCCGGTCGAGGAGCGACGGCTGCTCGAAGCGTACGCCGCCGGTGTCGCCGCCGGTCTCGACGATCTCGGTACCCCGCCCTTCGAGCACGCCCTGCTCGGGGTCGAGCCGCGGCCCTGGCGGCCGGCGGATAGCTACCTGGTGGTGTTCGCGATGTACCTCGACCTGGACGACGCCGAGGGCTGGCTCGACCGCGGCCGCGGCCGTATCCGCAGCTTGCTCGCCGAGCCCCTCGCCGACTTCCTGCTCGCCGCCGGCGAGGTCGATTCGGCGGCCCTCGACGGCAGCCGATTTCCGGAGCCGCCGCTACCCGGTACCGCGCCCCCGGGAGTCCGCCCGGAAGCGGAGTCGGAGGCGGCCGATGCCGGCATGAGAGATCTCGAGGTCGCCCAGCGCGCGGCCAGCAATGCGCTGGCCCTGGGCGGCTCCCACACCGCCGACGGTCGCGCTCTCCTCGCCGCTGACGTCCATCTCGCCCTCGGCTTGCCCAACATCTGGTACCGCCTGGCGCTGCACTGGCCCGATGGACCCGATGGAGAACGGCGGCTCGTTGGTGCCACGCTGCCCGGCCTGCCGCTGGTGGTGGTGGGGAGCAACGGCCGCCTCGCCTGGGGGGTGACCAACGCCTACGCCGACACCACCGATGTGGTTCGCCTCGAGCCGGGGAACGAGCCCGACAGCTATCTCACCTCCCGCGGTCCTCAGCGCTGGCGGAGGGTGGTCGAGACGGTGCGTGTGCGCGGTGGCCGCGACCGTGAGGTCGAGGTGATCGAAACTTCTTGGGGACCGTTGCTCGACGCCGGTCCCGAGGGCGATCTGCTGGCGCTGCGCTGGGATGCTCATGCGCCGGGCGCCGCCGGCCTGGACTGGCGACGGCTGGAGGAGGCTGATGATGTCTCTGCCGGTCTCGCCGTCGCCGCCGCCGCCGCGGGACCGGCGCTCAACATGCTGCTGGCCGATGCCGCGGGCGCCGTCGGCTGGACCGTTGCGGGCCGACTGGAGAGCCGTGCCTCGGCGGAAGTTCCGGTCGACGGAGCGCAGCTGGCGCCGGCCGCTTGGAACTTTCTGCCGCCGCTCCGCAAGCCGCGTCTCGCACCCGGCCCGGACGGACGCTTGTGGAGCGCCAACCACCGCCACCTGAGCGGTGAAGGGCTCGCGAGCCTGGGCGACGGCGGGTACTCCTCGGGCACCCGAGCCGCCCAGCTCCGCGACGGCCTGCGAGCCCTCCCGTCGCCGGCCGGGGAGCAAGATCTCCTCGCGCTCATGCTCGACGACCGGGCCTGGCGACTGGACCGCTGGCAGGCCCTGCTGGCGGACACGCTGGCCGCCTCCGACGACCCGGCCCTCGCCGCCGCCCACCGCCACGTCGTCGACTGGGGAGGTCGCGCCGCGATCGACTCGGTCGGCTATCGGCTGGTGCGGAACTTCCGGCGCCGCATCGCCATCGAGGTGCTCGACTCGCTGCTCGGACCGGTTGTCGCCGAGGACCCGGGCTTTCCCAGCGGCGGGGTCATTCCCCGCCACGAGCTGCCGCTCTGGCGGGTCATTTCCGAGCGTCCTGAGCACCTGGTGCCCGCCGGCCGGGAGAGCTGGGAGGCGCTGTTCGAGGGCACCGCGAGAGCGGCCGTCGACGAGCTGTCGCGCGGACCGCAGGGCCTCGACGGGGCCACCTGGGGTCGGCGCAACACGGTCCAGCTGCGTCATCCCTTGAGCCAGTTCTTGCCGCCGGCGCGGCGCTGGCTGGACTTGCCGCCGCGGCAGTTGCCCGGCGACAGCTTCGTGCCGCGCGTGCAGCACCCGACCTTCGGCTCCTCCCTGCGGATCGTGGTGGCGCCCGGGCGCGAGGAGCGTGGCCTCTTCCACATGCCCGGCGGCGCCGGCGGCCACCCGGCAACGGCGTCCTACGGCGCCGGCCACGAGACCTGGGAGCTGGGCCTGCCAACGCCCCTGCTGCCGGGGCCGGCGGTCCACCGAATCGAGCTGATCCCTGATCCTGCGGAGTCCCCGCGGCCTGGCGCCGCGTCCGGCTCCGATTCCAATACGCCGGCGTCCGCCGGTGCTGTTTCCATCAACTGAGCGGAGATGTCCATGATGTCTAGAAGTAACCCTTCCCGTCTGATGACCTTCCTATTGTTCTTCACCCTGATCGCTGGTCTCGGGCTATCGGTCGTCGCCGAGGAGCCCATGCCCGTTGCCGGTAACGTCGTCGACGCCACCGGTGGCGCCCTCCCCGGAGTTTGGGTGACCCTACGGCTCGCCGACGGCGGCGAGCGCACGGCGAGCACCGATCGGCGGGGCGCCTTCCGGTTCGACGCCGTTCCGAAAGGCGACCATCGCCTCGAGTTCGAGCTCAGCGGCTTCTCGCCGACTGGGCAGAAGCTGAGTCACGGAGCGCAGGCCAGCGAGCTCGAGGTCGAGCTGTCGGTGGCGGTGGCCGAGCAGATCACCGTCCGCGACGCGGTTCCCTATCGCTCTCTGCAAGCGGTCACCGCAACCCGCACCGAAACTCCCCTTCTCGAGGTCCCCCAGTCGATCGAGGTGCTGCCGATCGAGATCGGCGAGAGCCAGGGTGCCCTGACCGTCGGCGACATGCTGCGCAACGTCAGCGGCGCGGTGCCGGACACCGGTTTCCAGGGAACCCAGGACGGTTTCTACCTGCGCGGTTTCTCGGTGCAGCCGGTGCTGCGCAACGGCTACCGCCGAGCCAGCAACGTCGGGCTGACCCCCCTCGCCAACGTCGATCGGCTGGAGGTGTTGAAGGGACCGGCGGCGGTGCTCTACGGCTCCGGCTCCCTGGGCGGAGTGATCAATGTGGTCACCGCCAAGCCGCTGCCGCAGGTCGCCCGCAGTGCCGCTCTCGAGCTCGGCAGCTACGACCACTACGGCGCACGAGTGGATCTCAGTGGGCCCTTCGGCGAGGGGTCCGCATGGCGCTACCGGCTCAATGCCTCCCATCAAGACTTCGAGAGCTGGCGCGACCGGGTCGAGGGCGAGCGAACCCTGATCGCGCCGGTGGTGTCGTGGGAGCCGGACGGCTCGACGCGCTTGATCATCGAAGGTGAGCAGTACGAGCAGTCGCTGCCGGTCTTCGCCACCGGTGTGCTGCTCACCGGTGACGGCCTGCTCGAGCTGCCGGTGGAGCGCAACCTGGCGGCGCCTTGGACCGAGTTCGACCGCCGCAACCGCACTCTGGGCGTCCGCTTCGAACGCCTGCTCGGCGACACCTTCGAGCTGCGCGCCGACCTTCAGACGGTGGAGTACGAAGAGTTCACCCTCGCCGACTACCTCACCGATATCGCGCCGGACGGCCGCAGCGCGCAGCGGGCGGTCTACTTGAATGACTTCGATGTCGTCGGCACGGACACCGGCCGGCTCGAGTTGCTGGCGGATACCGCCACCGGCTCGGTTCGCCATACGCTGCTGTTCGGGGTCGAGGTGGCGCGGGACAACTTCGGCGGTGACAGCTTCTTCAGCAGTGGCTCCGTGGCCCTCGACGTCCTCGACCCGACGTTCCCGGCGGCGCCGCCGGATCAAGACGGCCCCTTCTTCTTCGAACAGGAGCAGGACTTCACCGGCGTCTACGTGCAGGATCAGATCGACTTCGGCCCGCGGGTCAAGGCGCTCGCCGGCGTGCGCTGGGACACCCTGGACACCAGCTTCCGCTTCGAGCGCGGCGCCGACTTCGATCCCGCCATGGAGGACGAGGCGGTGAGCCCCCGCTTCGGTCTGGTCGTGATGGCGCGGCCGGAGCTGTCGCTCTTCGCCGGCTACGCCCGGTCCTTCGAGCCCAACGGCCGCACCGATCTGCTCGGCAACTACCTCGACCCGGAACGCGGCGAGCAGATCGAGGCGGGCTTCAAGTGGCTGCCCAAGGACGGTCGCCTGTCGGTCAACGGCGCCGTTTTCGATCTGGTGCGCAGCGATGTCGCGACCCGTGATCCCTTCGATCCGCGGCTGCTGGTGGCGATCGGCGAGCAGAGCAGCCAGGGCGTCGAGATCGACGTCACCGGCCGGCTGAGCGACCGGTTGCGCGCAGTGGCCAGCGCCAGCTACTTGTGGGAGTCGGAGATCACCGAGGACGCTTCGCGTCCGGTCGGCTCGCGCTTCGTCAACGTGCCGGAAGAGACGGCGAGCCTGTGGCTGAACTACGATCTGCCGCAAACCGGGTGGGGCGGTGTGAGCCTGGGCGCCGGCGCCTTCTACGTCGGGGACCGCGCCGGAGAGCTGGCCCTCGATCCCTTCACCCTCGACGACTATCTGCTGGTGCATGCCGCGGTCGAGCTGCGGACCGAGATTGGCGGCCGCTCCTACGGGCTGGCGCTCAACGGCCGAAATCTCACCGATGAGCGCTATGTCGAGGCCGGTCAGGGGCCGCTCGCGAACTACTACGGAGCGCCGCGAACGGTGATGCTGACGCTGCGCGGCCGCTTCTAGTTGTCGTGGAAGGGTCTTTAGTTCGGGCCCTGTCGCTGGCTGCCGTCGTGATGGCGGTGGCCGGCGGCTGTGCCCCTGCTGTTCCCATACCCTCCCACTCGGTCTGGCCGGCGGTACCCTTCGATGGCACCACCAACCTGGCCGATGGCTGTGTGGAGGACTTCGATCCGGCTGCCGACTACTTCCCCGAAAAGGTCCGGTTCCGGCACACCGAGCAGCTCGAGGTCGAGTACCGGGGCCACTACAAGGTGGTGACGCTGCGGCCGCGGATCGATCCCGAGCGCGTCCGCCGGTGGGTGTTGGTGCAGTGCGGCACGCCAGCACCGGAGGCATCGCAGGGGACGGTGATCGAGGTGCCCGTCGCCCGCTTCGCGGTCACCCCCCCGGGGTGGGCTGGAGCGGTCGATGCGCTCGGTCTAGCGGACCATCTGACGGGCCTCGGGACCATCCAGCGTTTGACCACTCCGTCGCTGCTCGCCCGCGTCGAGTCCGGGGAGCTGGTCGAGATCGGCCGCTTCCACCACACCGACGTCGAGCGTCTGTTGGATCTCGAAGCCGGTCTGGTGGTCGATAACTTCACCGCCTATGCCGATTACGAGGTCGAGCATTTGCTCGAAGCGGTCGGGGCACCGGTGGTGCTCGACGCCCAGCACCTCGAGGCGACGCCCCTCGCCGCCAGCGAGTGGGTCGCCTGGCTGGCGCTCTTCTTCAATCGGGAGCGCGCCGCGAACGAGCTCCTGGCCGGGATCGAAGAACGCTATCAGCGACTCGCTGCCGAAGTTGAAGACATCCGGCATCGGCCGGTGGTGGTCACCGATTGGTTCGACAAGGACGCCTGGAACGTCTTCGGTGCCGACAATGTTTTCGCGCGCCAGATCGCGGACGCCGGCGGCGAGTACTTCTGGCAGGAAGACACGCCGCTCAACTGGTTCGAGGTGCCGCTGATCTCGGCCTTCGAGCGCGCTGCCGAGGCCGACCATTGGATCTGGGTTCCGCCCAACATCCGCAACCTCTCCGACGCGTTGGCGCAGGAGCAGCGACTCGCCGCCCTACCGGTCGTCCAGCAGGGCGAGCTTTACAGCTTCGACGCCGATGCTCCGGAGCCGGGACGGGCGCCGTTCTATGATCGGATGCTGATCGAGCCCGATCTCGTTCTCGCCGACATGATCCGTATCTTCCATCCCGAGCTCCTGCCCGATCACCGGCTGGTGTTCTTCCGGCGGCTTGGCGATGCGCCCTCGCAGCTCGAGCCCAGGGGAGGTGAGGCGTGAGCGAGACGCTGACTGCGGACCGCGCTCCGGCGCGCCCGGCCAGCCGCCGCATCGGCTTGAACGCGGTCATCTTCCTCGGTCTGGTCGTCGGACTGGTGGCGCTCTTCCTGTTGGAGGTCACCATCGGCTCGGTGCGGATTCCCCTGGGCGACGTGGTGAGCATTCTCGCCGGCGAGACGCCGGAGCGCGCCAGCTGGGCGCAGATCGTGTGGGAATTTCGACTTCCGCGGGCGGTCACGGCGATCTTCGGCGGTGCCTCCCTGGCGGTCTGCGGACTGCTGCTCCAGACCCTGTTCCGCAACCCGCTCGCCGGCCCCTGGGTCCTCGGCGTGCTCGACGGCGCCTCGGTCGGGGTGGGATTGATCGTGTGGGCGGCGTCGTCCGCCGGGCTGGCGAGTCTCGGCCCGTTCCACATCCTGGGCGACCTGTCCCTGGCCTTCGGCGCGACGGTGGGAGCATGCTTGATGCTCGCCCTGGTGGCGGTGGTGGCGCGGCGGGTGAGCACGGTGACGCTGCTGGTCGCCGGCATCATGATGGCGGCGATCGCCAAGAGCTTGCTCAGCCTGCTGTTTCACTTCATCGACGAGACCGACGTGCGGGTGATGCTCAACTGGCTCGACGGTAGCTTCGCGTCGGTGACCTGGGATCAGATCGGAGTGCTGATGCCGGTTTCCGCGGTCGGCCTGGTGGGGGCGCTCGCCATGGTCAAGCCGCTCAATGCGCTGTTGCTCGGCGAGCGCTACGCCACCAGTCTGGGCGTCGGGGTGGGGCGGGCGCGCCTGCTCTGCCTCGCCATGACGGCGGTGCTCACCGGCTCGGTGACGGCGTTTTGCGGCCCGATCGCCTTCCTCGGCCTGGCGGTGCCGCATCTCTGCCGCGGGCTGTTCAACACCTCCGACCACCGGGTGCTGATGCCGGCGGTGGTGCTCGTCGGGGCGACCCTCGCCCTCGGCGCCGATCTGGTCACTCACCTGCCGTGGGCGCGGCAGTTCCTGCACCTCAACACGGTGACCTCGATGATCGGTGCGCCGGTCGTTCTGTGGCTGGTTCTTCGGCGGCGCCATCTCAGGAGCCTCGAGCTATGAGCGGGTCGGACGTGACCCTCGTCGCCCGAGAGCTGGCGGTCGGCTATCGCAGTCGTGGACGCGAATCGGCGGTCATCGCCGGCCCGCTCGATCTCGAGCTGCGGCGCGGCGAGCTGGTCTGTCTGCTCGGTCCCAATGGCGCGGGCAAGTCGACCCTGATGCGCTCGCTGACCGGCATGCAGGCTCCTCTCGCCGGAAGGGTGGAGCTGGAGGGCAAAGCCCTCGCCGATCTCCCTCCTTCCGTCCGGGCTCGCCGGCTCGCCGTCGTCCTCACCGACCGGGTGGCCGTCGGAGTGCTCACGGCGCGGGCGGTGGTCGAGCTCGGGCGCTATCCCTTCACGCCCTGGCACGGCCGCCTCTCGGCGCGCGATCACGCGGCGGTCGATCGCGCCCTGCGTTCGGCGGGTGCCGAAGAGCTCGCGGAGCGCAGTGTTGCCGAGCTCTCCGACGGTGAGCGCCAGAAGGTGATGATCGCCCGTGCCTTGGCGCAGGAGCCGGCAGTGCTCGTGCTCGACGAGATCACCGCCTTCCTCGATCTGCCACGGCGGGTCGAAGCCATGCGCTTGCTGCGCGAGCTGGCGCGCCGAGAAGGCACCGCAGTTCTGGTCTCCAGCCATGACCTGGAGCTCTCTCTGCGCACTGCCGATCGGGTTTGGCTGCTCGCCAAGGGCGGCGCCTTCGCCTCCGGCGTGCCGGAGGAGCTGGTGCTGCAGGGTGCCTTCGCGTCCACCTTCGCCAGCGAGGGCTTGACCTTCGATCGCGCCAGCGGCAACTTTCGCCTCGACGCCGAGCAACGCGACTCGATCGCCGTCGCCGGCGAGGGTGTCCTGGCCACCTGGACGGCGCGGGCCGTCGAGCGCCTCGGCTATCAGGCGAGGTTGGATGGTGCCGAGGCCGACCGGCGGGTCGAGGTCGAGGGCGACGACGAGGTCCGCCGCTGGAAGCTCCACGGCGTTGGCGAGGAGCGCGAGGGCTCGACCCTTTCCGAGCTGGTGGTCGTGCTCGCGGCGTTGGCTGCGGAAGGAGATCGCGAGCGATGAAGGCCAGGCGGTCGCACAGGCCGGCGCTGCCGAAGGCGGGTGAGAAGGTCGGGCTAGAGAACCCGCCCGGTGACCGTGAAGCCGGTCAGCGACGCGACCAAGGGGCCGCGCTGTTCCCGGCGCTCGAGAGCGGTCAGCCAGCGCGCCACCTCCTCCGGCGTCAGGTGGTCCGCCTCGAGGGCTCGCAGCGGCGCGCTGGCGATGCCGAACAGGGCATCGGCGCTGGCGTAGCCCTCGACCACCAGGGTATGAGCCTCGGTGGTCACCTCCGCCAGTCCGGCCGAGCGCATGAGCGCCGGCAATCGGCGACCGATCCAGCCTTGAGGCACCAGGTCGCAGGCCGCCGCCAGCACTTTCCTCGTCAGCCCCTGGTCGTCGAGGTCGATGGCCAGCGTGCCCCAGTCCGGTTCGCTGATCGCCACCCGGCCGCCGCGGCGGCAGACGCGGACCAGCTCGGCGACGGCTCGGGCCGGGTCGGCGACGTGCTGCAGCACTCGTTCCGTTCGGCAGCCGTCGAAGGACGCGTCAGAGAACGGCAGCTCCAAGGCATCTCCTGCCGACAGAGCGGGACCGTCGGGCTTCGCGCCGCCACGGCTCCGCGCGGCCGCGAGCAGGCCGATGCTGAGGTCCATTCCGATCGTCCGCAATCCGTGGGTCGCGAGGCGGGCACTTTCTGCGCCTGTACCGCAGCCGACGTCGAGCACACGAGCGCCGGTGGGCAAATCGAGCTGCTGCTGCATCCGCTCGCGGTAGGCGCGCACGGCGGGCAGCTCATTGACCAGCTCGAGATAGGCGGCGAGACCGTGCGGTCGCGCCGCGGCGTCGACCTGTTCGAATCCGGCAGCGGGCAGGGTGCTCACCGGGTGGTCTCGCGGGCGCGCAGAACCTCTGCCGCGGCGGAATTGGGGATCGACAATCGTTCCATGACTGATATGCAAGTTTATCAATTCGAAGGAGTCGAGGTCGACCGATGATCGTACGATTCTTCACCTGGCTCGGAGCCTTGGTAAGGCCATACCGGCGGCGCCCTGGGGCGGCGCTTCTGATCGTGTTCACCCTCGCTCTCGGCATCGGCGCCAACGCAGCGGTGTTCAGCGCCATCGACGCGATCCTCCTTCGTCCTCTACCCTTTGCCGAACCCGATCGACTGGTGGTGGTGGAGGCGGTCCGCGGTGGCGAGGCGGGGCCGCTGGCGATGCGCGAGGTCGCCGACCTCGAGGAGCGGCGGGATCTTTTCCAACAGGTGGCGGCCTTCCTGCCGGACAGCTCCTACACGCTCTCGGGGCAAGGCGAGGCAGAGAAGCTACCGGCGATCCTGATGACCCACGATCTGATTTCGGTGCTGGGGATCGATCTCCTCTACGGCGAACCCTGGCCGGAGAGCTTCGACCGTGAGCGCAACTTCGGAATCCTCCTCGGCCATCGCGTCTGGAAGCGCAAGTTCGGGGGTCGCCCGGATGTCGTCGGCACCACCGTCGCCCTCGACGCCTCGCCGACCTACACGCCGTCATACACGATCTACGGGGTCCTGCCCGAAGGCTTCGAGTTTCCGGAAGACACCGCCATCTACCGGTCGATCTTCATCAGTCGCTTCTTCCCGAACATCGAAGACCGCAATGCCCGTCAGGTGGTGGCGGTCGCCCGCTTGGCCTCCGGAGTCGGGGTCGAAGAGGCGCGCCAGGGGATCGTCGCTTTGGGGCAAAGGCTGACCCAGGAGTACCCCGACACCAACCGCGGCGTCGGGTTGCAGCTCAGCCCGCTGCGGGAGCGCTTCCTGGGTCCGGTGCGGCCCTATCTGTTTCTGCTCTTCGGCGCCACTGTGGCGGTGCTCTTGATCGCCTGCGTGAACGTCGCCAACCTGCTCCTCGGCGTGGCCCTCTCGCGCGATCGTGAGATGGCGGTGCGCGCGGCCTTGGGTGCCGGCCGCCGGCGCCTGGCCGCTCAAGTGCTCGGCGAGGGGCTGGTGCTGGCGGCGGTGGGCGGAGTCGTCGGGCTCGCCGCCGCCGTGCCCGCCTTGAACCTGCTGCGGTTGGCTCTGGCCGACCGTTTGCCTTTGTGGATGAACCTCTCCCTCGACGGGCGAGCGCTGATCGCGGCGGCCGTGCTGAGCCTCGTGGCGGGTCTCGGTGCGTCGCTGGTACCGGCCCTGAGGGTGTCCTCGGCTCGCCTCCACGACGCTCTCAAGGAGGGCGGTCGCGGCGGCAGCGCCGGCCGTCGTCAAACGTTGGCGCGCCGCGCTCTGGTGGTCTCGGAAGTCGCTCTCTGTCTCGTGCTCCTGGTCGCCGCGGGGCTGGTGGTGAGAACCTTCCGCGCTCTGATGGCGGTCGATTCCGGTGTCCGCACGGAAGGCGTGGCGAGCTTCAAAGTCGCCCTTCCCTGGACCTACGCGGACGAGGATGCCGAGAGGTTTCAGCGCGAGGTGCTCGAGGGATTGCTCGGCTTGCCCGGCGTCCAGGGTTCGGCCTTCAACTCGAATCCTCCGTTGACCGGGATCGAACGGGTCGACCGCTCCTTGGTGCGGGCCGAGGGACAAGACGATGTCGAGGTTCAGAGCAACCCCTATGCCTTCAACCAAGTGATCAGTGATCAATACTTCGAGGTCGCGGGGGTGCGACTGGTCACCGGCCGAGCCTTCGACCGGCGCGACCACGCCGACGCGCCCTCGGTGGCGATCGTGAGTCAACGCCTGGCGGAGCGCCTTTGGCCGGGGGATTCGGCACTGGGCAAGCGGATTCGGGTGATGGGCGATAGTCCGGAGGAGGTGCCTTGGCAAGAGGTGGTCGGCGTGGCCGGGGACGTGCGCCGCGAGGGCCCCAGTGGAGAGCCGGGCTTCGACCTCTATTGGCCGCTGCGCCAGCGTCCCGAAGCCTGGGGACACTTCTTCGCTCGCACCACGGCCTCCGCCGAGGCGCTGTACGGACCGGTCCGCGAGGTCGTCGCCGGCGTCGACTCCGGCCAGCCGGTGTTGGATTTCCGCACCCTCGAGCAGCGGGTGCTCGACAGCGTTTGGCGGGAACGCTTGACGGGCACCATCTTCGGCATCTTCTCGGCCCTGGCGCTGGTGCTCGCCGCCACCGGAGTCTTTGGCGTGATGTCCTACCTGGTTCGGCAGCGGCGGCGCGAAACCGGTGTGCGCATGGCCCTCGGCGCCCGCCGCCGCGACGTTCTCACCGCGGTCCTGCGGGAAGCCCTGATTTTGGTGGCGGTCGGTGTGGCGGCCGGGGCCCTGGCCGCCCTGGTCGCGGTGCAAGGACTGCGAGGAGTCCTCTTCGGTGTCGCCCCTTGGGACCCCGGAGCCTTCGCCGCCGGCGCCGTCACATTGGCCATCGTCGGGCTCCTGGCCGCCCTCGGACCGGCCCTCCGCGCCATCGGTGCCGACCCGGCGGAGGTGCTGCAGGCCGAGTGATCGAGGGGATTCGCTTCGGCCTGCAGCAAAGCTACGACGACTTTGCCGTCGAAGTGATTCGGTTTCCTGGGGTTCAACCGTCCACGCTATCGATCATCTGAAGCTTCGGGAAGGGGTTCGGTAGCGCTGCCCATTCTTGACTGTCGCAGGAGGCGAGCCCCTCGTCGAGCAGGCACGCAGCCAGTCGGGCTCGCATCGCCGCCTCGTCCATCTGCTGGCCGATGAAGACGAGCGCCTGGTGACGATCACCGTAGCGTGGGTGCCAGTTGGGCTGCTGATCCGGCCGCGCACCCTCGGGGTGTTCCCAATGCTCGCGCGGCAAGGCGGCCCACCACATTCCGGCGGGGTTCACGTTGCTGATACCGCCGGCCTGCGCCCACTCATAGGCAATCCGATGATCGGCGGCGACCCAAAAGAAGCCCTTCGATCGCAGCACGCCGCGCCAGGCCTCTTCGTCGTTCAGGAAGGCCCAGAGCTTTTCAGCGTCGAACGGCGCCGAAGCCCGAAAGGTGAAGCTCGAGATGCCGTACTCCTCGGTCTCGGGCGTGTGCTCCCCCTGGAGCTCTCGGATCCAGCCGGCTGAGCTTTCGGCCTTGACGTAGTCGAACAAGCCGGTGTCGAGCACGAGCTCGAGGGGCAGATTGCCTCGCGTCGCCCGGTAGATCTTGGCACCGGGATTGAGGGCTCTCAGAATGGCCTCGACCTCGAGGGCGTGGTTGTCACTGACGAGATCGAGCTTGTTGAGCACGATGACGTCAGCGAACTCGACCTGATCGATCAGCAGGTCGGTGACCGTGCGTTCATCCTCCTCACCGAGCGACTCACCACGGTTCTGAAGCGCCTCGGCGGCGTTGTAGTCCTTCAGGAAGCTGGCGGCGTCGACGACGGTGACCATCGTGTCGAGGCGCGAGACATCACCCAGGCTCACCCCTTGCTCATCCTCGAAGGTGAAGGTCTGAGCGACCGGAATGGGCTCCGAGATGCCGGTGGATTCGATGAGCAGGTAGTCGAATCGCCCCTCTTGCGCCAACCGCGAGACCTCGGCGAGAAGGTCCTCCCGCAGGGTGCAGCAGATACAGCCGTTCGTCATCTCGACCAGCGTTTCTTCGGTCCGCGAGAGCTCGGCTCCACCGCGCTCCACCAGTGCTGCGTCGATGTTGACCTCACTCATGTCATTCACGATCACCGCGATCCGGCGACCCTCGCGGTTGTTGAGCACCTGGTTGAGTAGCGTGGTCTTTCCGGCCCCGAGGAATCCGGACAGGACGGTGACGGGGAGGCGTGGGAGGTCGACTCCGGGTCTTTGGTTCAGTGTCATCGAGGGTCCACTTTCATGTAGTTCTTCGTCTGTCTCGCACGCAGGATGCTCCTGCAAGTCGGTTGCATTAAGCATAGATTCAAGTGACTTGTAGATGCAAGTCGCTTTGCCTATGATTCTCGTATCGACTGACCGAGCACCTCATATCGACCATGAGCATCACCAAAGACGAGGCACGAAAGCTGCTCCACGGAAGTGCTCTACGGGCCACGGCTCCGCGGCTGGCAGTGCTCCGGGTGCTTGCGGAAGCCCAGGGACCGCTTTCCCACACCGAAGTGCTCGAGCGACTCGGCGAGACGGACTGGGATCCCGCGACGATCTATCGGAACCTCGTGAAGCTTCGCGACGCCAGCGTCGCCCCCGTGGTGAGCCGCGCGGACGGTATCGATCGCTACGCGCTCATCGGGGCAGAAGGTGACGGCCATCGTCACCCGCACTTCTTCTGCGAGGACTGCGGCCGCGTCGCGTGCCTGCCGGCGCAGCTCATCGCGTCGATGTCGATGGACGGACCGTGGGCTGCGTCGATCCGAAAGGCGATGGTCCAGTTGAGCGGCGAGTGCCCAGACTGCCTTCAGAGCGCTGGTGAGGATCCTCGGTGAGCAGGGTCCTCTGTTAGGGGATCCCGTTGAGCTCAAGGGTCCGGTAGGTGTCGAGGATCGACGCGTCGACCCAGTAGATGTCCCGGTTGCTGGTGTAGAAGAGGTAGCGACCGTCGCGGGTGACGAAAGGACAGTAGTCCTGACCTTCGGTGTTGATTCCGGGTCCCATGTTCTTCGCCTCCGTCCATTCTCCGTCTGCCTTTCGGAAGCTCACGTAGAGATCGCCGTTGCCCAGGCCGTCGGGTCGACTGGAGGAGAAGATGAGATAGGACTCGTCCGGTGCCACGAAGACGTCGCCGTCATAGCCCTCGGAGTTCACCTTGTCCCCGAGTCGAACCGGTTGTTGAAATTCTCCGTCGACCATGGGGGCTGCATGAATGTCGAAATCGAATTCTTGCCCCTCGGCTGCGGCGCGATTGGTCGTGAAGTAGAGGGTTCCCTCGGCGGTGAACGAGACGTAGTACTCGTTTTGATCGGAGTTGAGCGGCGAGCCGGCGTTTTGGGGCGGACCCCAGCCGTCTTCCGTCCGAACCGAGAACCAGAGATCAACGTCCTTCGGTTCGCCCTCGCCACGGAGGGGCTGATTCGAGATGTAGTAGAGGCGTTTTTCGTCCGGAGACAAGGCGGCGTCCATGAAGCTGTAGCGCTCGTGAGAGACGATCGTCCGAGGCTCGGTCCAGGTCTCGCCGATCAATCGAGTGGAGCGGATCTCGGCGCTCCTTCCGTTACTCACGCCGAAGATGAGCTCCGTTCCGTCCGCCGAGAACACCGAAGCGAACTCGCCACGGTCCGGAAGCGAGATCTCCCCCGGGGCAAAGATCTCGGGAACTTGTCGAGGCGGAGTCTGGTGGAAGTAAAGACGCGATTCGGGGGCCGCTTCCGGATTCCCCGAAAGGCCGAGACATCCCGCCAAACCGAGGCTGCCGAGCAGCGCCAAGCACCTCAAGGCCGCAGATAGGGCTCTTTCGTTAAATCTCCGTTGCATGGTCAGACCTTCCTTTCAACCGTTCCTGATCTCCCCTGAGGGACCAGATCCTTGGCGTTGCTCGACCGGTCTGGTCACGAGGTTCTTCTTAAGACTTGTTGTGACCGAGTGCCCCTTTCCTCCCGGCGCGAGGTCAACCAGGCCCCCAGGATGACCAGCGCCGTACCCGCAATCGCCGAGGGATGCACCGACTCTCCAAGGAACACGACTCCGAGGACCATCGCGACAGGGGCTCCCAGGTAGATGGGCACGGACCCGCGAGCGCTCCCCACCCGTCCGACCAGGGCGATCATCATCACGAAGGCGAGGCCCGTGCTGAGGGCTCCCAAGGGAAACATCGCCAGGACGGACTTGGTGTTCCACCTCGAGCCCGCCAGATCAGCGAGGCCGAAGGGCACGACGAACACCAAGGAGATGAGCTGAGCCCGAAGGAGCACGGGCAAGGCTCCGTAGCGCTGCTGGAGCGGCACGGCAAGGTTGGCCGCCAGACCGTAGAGGACGACCGAGAATGCGAGCATGCCGACTCCCAGGGCCGTAGATCTCGAAGCCATGAGCTGCGGCCAGGCGATGGCGACCACTCCACCGAAACCCACCAGGAGGCCGGTCCCTTGACTCGGCCCCGGAAGACGCCTGAGCAAGAAGGTGGCCCAGGCAGCGGTGGCCAGGGGCACTGCTCCATTGACCATCCCCGCGACGGCCGAGTCGATCCACTGTTGAGCGATCGGAAAAAGAACCAGAGGCAGGCCCATCCAGAGAATCCCCATCAACGCGATGGAGCCCAGGTCCGAGCGCCGGACGGGCTTCCAAGCACTGGGAAAGCACGCGATCACGGCAGCACCGAGGAGCAGCCGGCTGGCGGCGATAACCCCTGGGCGAAGGCTCTCGAGGCCGATATCGATCCAAAGAAAGGAAGAGCCCCAGATCAGCGCGACGGCCACCAGGCGTGCCCATTCTCCTGGGCCAAAGGCCCTCGAGGACGTCCCTTCGGCAGTTGCCAGAAGGCGGGGCCGGTTGGGCGCCGTAGGCTCCGATGGGTCGTTTTCGGTTCTCCGGCTCTCTTCCGCTCGCATTTCGCTCTCCGGCCTTCTCTTGGCGCTCGTCGGTTCCCAAGCAGAATGAGGCCAGATCGAGATTAAGACAAGCGAAACATTCTTACGATATTCATGTAGAATTTCTAATGTGTTCGATCTCCATCGCCTCCGAATCCTGCAAGCCGTCTCCCGCTACGGCTCCCTCAGCGGAGCCGCCGAAGCCCTTTACCTCACCGCTTCGGCGGTGTCCCAGCAGCTGAGCAAGCTGGAAACGGAAGCCGGCCAGAAGCTCCTGGAACGGCAAGGCCGTGGCGTTCGCCTCACCGATGCTGCCAGTCTGTTGGTGAGCCACGCCGACCGCATCCTGTCCCTGGTGGAACAGGCCGAGGCGGATCTGGAAGAGAAGAAAGGCGCCGTCATCGGGAGCTTGACCCTCGGGGCCTTCGCCACCGCCGCCCGCAGCCTGCTCCCGAGGGTTCTGCGCGATCTTCAGGATCGGCATCCCGGCCTTGCCGTCAGCTTGCAGGAGTTGGAGCCCGAGCACGCCTTGACCGGCGTCATTCGGGGCACGCTGGACCTCTCCGTCGTCGTCGCCTGGGCCAACGCACCCATGGAGATCTCGGACGACCTCACTCGGGAAGTCCTCTTCACGGATTGCGCGGACTTGGCTCTACCTCTGGATCACCCCTTGGCCGAGCGGGAATCGGTGAGCCTCGAAGAGTTCCAAGACCAAGCCTGGATCAGCTGGCCGCAGGGCTCCATCTGCCACCATTGGCTGGTGCTCACCCTGCGCGGTCTCGGAACTGAGCCCCAGATCGTCCACACCGCCCTAGAGCACGCCACCCAAGTCGCCCTCGTAGAAGCCGGCCTGGGCGCCGCCGTCCTCCCCCGCCTCGGTCGCGGTCCCCTGCCAGAGGGCGTTCGCATCGTTCCGGTAGTCCCAGCCCTCGAGCGCCAGGTCTTCGCCGTCTGGAGAAAAGACGCCGGCCGGAGACCCGCCATCACCGCCCTAGTCGACGCCCTACGCCACCACGCCAGCCATCAGCTCGTTGACACGGAGATCGAACAAGAGAGCCACCAACCTCCGTCCTAGGCTTGCCATCGAGGACGTCCCCGACCCTTGGCCGAAATCGCCGTGCCCAAACGCCATGCACAAGAGGCGAGCGTAGCCGTTCTTGAAACCGCAGGTGCTGCCCCAAGAGGTCGACATCGTGCTCCTCGACGGAGGTTCGCCGCCCTCGACCGTGCCCGCTGCCGAGTCAACACCCTGAGCATCGGGGCCCACGGTTGAGCGCCTTTCTATCCCTGCCCTGCTAAGGCGAAGGAGATTCCCCGGTCGTCGGCAATGCGTACGGCCAGCCATGGAGGTCGTTCGATCGCGGTGTGTAGAGCGGATCGGAACCGAAACCGCTCATCGAGCCGACGGCCAGTCCATCGGAAGAAGGATCTTCAGCTTCGGCGTCGCGAAGATGCGAGAACGGGGACTGAGAGATGACATTCGGCCCGACGTCTGTCGGGAGATGATCGGCTATGGCCCGCAAGCGAGAAACAAAGTCCCTTCTCCAAGAGTCGAACAGGTCGGCAATCGAGCCGACACGAGAAATCTCGGCATCCGATTCCGAAGTCGCCCCAGGGCCCACCGCCCCGATTGGAGTAGCAGTCCCCAGTAGAACCAAGACACAAACCACGGCGAGAGCTCGCATCACAGACACCTCCATCTAGTTGTTCAAGGCTTACTTCAGAGGTGCAGGGCAAACGGTCGTTGGGGACGGCAAAGTTCGCCGAGCCCAAGAGTCGAGCGTAGTCTGGCGAGCAACCGTTCGCGTCGCCCAAGGATTCGCCGTGCCCAAGAGTCGAGCGTAGCTCGACAATCAAGAATGCGGCCCCACCCCAGGATTCGCCGTGCCCAAGAGTCGAGCGTAGCTCGACGATTGGGCACACCGAAGCCCGTACGGGGTACTACTCAGAGCGACTGAAAGGGAGCGAGGAGTGGTAGCGCGTACGGGATTCGAACCCGTGTTACCGGCGTGAGAGGCCGGCGTCCTAGACCCCTAGACGAACGCGCCACAGGGATCGAGAACTTAGCAAAATCGCCTCAGCGGTGCAAGAGCCCGGCGCAACCCGGGAGTGAGGCCGGTACTGCTCCTCGGAGTCGCCGATCCTGGGAGGTTTGCGTCGAGCCGTGACGGCATCGGCGGAGTCGGGGCTCTCGTCTTTCCGGTCCGAGCCCTCTCCCCACCCCCAACCTCACTTTTCTGCGGCTCCCGGATCGGTCTTGAGCGCCCTTAAGGGATCTCTTTGTTTGCAGTAAAACTGTTTTGTGCAAATAATCTCATGCGTCACTAAACCTTCCGGTGAGCCCGCAGTACCTCTATGCATACAACCAGTTGTGTCGTCGGGTCGGCGACCGGAGGGCTCTTCGGGGCCGGCCCGCTTTTCATGCATGGGGCCCAACCCGGAGGTAGCACCAGGATGAGAGTTCGCTTGCCTTGGATTCCATTGTTCGCCGCCGCACTGCTGACGGCCGTACCCGCGGCCGCCCAGATCCAGTTCCGACAAGGGGGAACCGTCATTCCCAACGGCTCCACCTACAACTTCGGTAGCACGCCGATCGGGGTCGATCTGACCAAGCCGATCACGATCGTCAACGTCGGCTCGTCGCCGATCAACGTCTCCCACACGTCGGTGTCGTACAACGCCAACGACCCGGGGAGGTTCGTCCTCTCGAACATCGATATCGGGCTGCTCAACCCCGGCGACAGCGGTGGCTTCGACGCCACCTACACGTCGACCGGTGCGGGGACCGTGAGCAACGAGATCCGCCTGCTGGTCGGTGGGGTGCCGACCTACAGCTTCTTCGCCCAGGCGACGGCGACGGAGCCGATCGGCCCGGTGATCGAGCTGCGTCAAGGCGGCACGGTCATCCATCGGAACGACACCTACGCCTTCGGCTCGACGGTCCTCGGAACGGACGTGGTTCGCACCTTCACGGTGACCAACAGCGGTGACCAGAACCTGACCATCAGCCACATCGGAATGGGCGGTGACGGCAGCAACCCGATCATCTTCTCGCCCGAGAACAACAACGTCCAGAACGTGACGCCGGGCAACAGCGCGACCTTCGATCTGCGCCTCGAAGCGGACACCGTGGCCAGCGTCACCAACCTCGTGCGCCTGTTCGTCAACGGCACCTCGAACTTCGAGTTCGACGTCACCGGCACGGTCAACCCGGCGCCGGCACCGAACATGGTGCTGAAGCGCAACGGCACCACCATCAGCCACACCGGGAGCGTGAGCCTGGGCTCGACGGAGTTCGGCGACGAGATCCTGGAGACCTTCACCATCACCAACAACGGCGATGCCACCCTCCATATGGGGGCGGTGACCTGGACCGGCGACGAGGTCAGCATCGCCACCAGCCCGCCGGCGACGGTGCCTCAGGGGCAGAGCCGCAACTTCACGCTGCGCTTCGCGGCGTCGACGGAAGGACCGCGCTCGAGTGTGATCTCGGTGGCGTCCGACGATCCCAACCCGAACCCCTACCAGTTCACCGCCAACTGGACGGTCGACGATGCCATCGGACCGATCATCCAGTTGCGCCAGGGAGGCACGACGATCAATGGCGGATCGACCTTCGACTTCGGTGACACCGGCTTGGGACAGCAGCTTACGCGCACCTTCACGGCGACCAATGCCGGCGACCAGCCGCTGACCATCTCTTGGATCTCGATCTCGAGCCATACGTCCGATCCGGCTTCCTTCGGCTCTCAGAACAACAATGTCCAGAACATCCAGCCTGGAGCTTCGGCGACCTTCCAACTGGTCTTCGATGCGGCCGGTCTGGGCGAGGTGACGAGCGAGATTCGCCTGTTCGTGGGCGGGGTCTCACGCTTCTCGTTCTTCGCTCTGGCGGAGACGCGACCGCCTTCCTTCACGGTCAACGTTTCGCCGGGCTCCCGGACGGTCGAGCGTGGTCAGGCCACGACCTACACGGTGACGGTCAACGGTCAGTTCGGCTTTAGCTCGAACGTGGCGCTGTCGTTGAGTGGTCTGCCGGGATCGACCAGCCACACCTTCACGCCGGTGAACGTGTCGCCGGGATCGAGCTCGACGCTGCGGGTGACGACCACCTCGTCGACACCTCTGGTGACGCGAACCCTGACCGTGACCGGCACCGGCGGTGGCTTGACCCGCACCGACACGGCCCAGCTCACGGTGGTCGGCGACCAGGACTTCACGGTGGACGTGAATCCCTCGGCCCGTTCGGTGCAGCGCGGGAGCTCGACCACTTACACGGTCGCGGTGAATCCGATCAACGGCTTCAGCACCGGAGTCACTCTGTCCCTCTCCGGGCTTCCGGCCGGGGCCAGCCACACCTTCACGCCGGTGACGGTGACCCCGGGCAACACCTCGACGCTCGAGGTCACGACCAGCTCGTCGACTCCCCTGGGCAGCCGGACGCTCACCATCACCGGCAGTGCTGGAGGAGTGAGTCGCAGCGACACCGCCGAGCTGACGGTGACGGACACACCGCCCGCCGGTGTGCCGGTGATCAACAATGTCTCACCGGAGACCATCATCCACGGAGGGGTGAGCTTCTTGACCCTCCAGGGTGCCAACTTCCAAGGCTCCTCGGTGTCGATTCCGAGCCAGGCTCCGGATCCCAACGATCCGGTGCAGCGCTGGTTCCCGACGGTGTCGGTGCAGAGCATCAACGGCGCCGGCACCTCGATGGTGGTGCGGGTCGACGCGACCGATACGCGCATCATCGACTTCTACAACCTGTTGGTGACCAACTCCTCCGGCGAGGATGGGATCCCCTTCCGGGTTCTGCCGCCGGGACCGCTGGTCGACACCTGGACTCCGGGTGAGCCGGAGCGCGGTGACGCCTACGTTCTCTCGCTGGTGGGACACAACCTGAGAAACGCCACGGTGTCGCCTTCGCAGGGTGGCCGGGTGCGCATCTTCGGCATGGACAACAGTCGGTCCAACCGCCTCAACGCGATTCTCGAGGTCTTCCCGAATGCACCTCTCGGGCCCTTGAATCTGATCGTGCGGGATCCGTCCGGTCGCACCGTGACCCTGCCGATCACCGTTCGGGCTCCGGGAGCGGCCAGGCTGTTGACTCGCAACCTGATGGCCGAGCAGTCGCCACCGACGACCCTCAACCCGGGGCCGACCCAACCGCGGGACGGATCCCCCCAACCGGCCGTCTACTTCCAGGACTTCACCCAGCGGGCGGCTCCCTTGACGGTGGTCGACGGAGAGAACGTGGTGGTGCTCGATCCGGCCCTCGCGCCGGCCCGGGCGGGGCTGATGGAGGGAGGCGAAGAATCGCTCGGAATCGCCATCTACTGTCGCTTGACCCTCAACCTGGTGCGCTTCCACTGTCAGGTGGCGTTGATCTTCGATCCCGACACCGGGAGGATCGGCGATGCGGTGCTCCAGGGGCTGGGCCTCGGCAGCCGGGTCTCGATCGGTGCCTTCGTCTTGTCCTTCTACCTCGACGTCGATCTGACCATCTACTTCCGATGTGACTTCCAAGGCTGGAGCTTCCCGCTCTTCTGCCTGCGGATCACCTCGGGGTTGGAGATACCGGGCCGGGGCGGTTTCGCTTTCGTGATCGACTTCTGCTTCGGCGGCGGTGGGGATGACTTCACCTCCGGCAGCACAGACACCCTGGTGGTCACCGGCGGACCCTGCGCCGAGGTCACGCAGCAGGGGCCGCCCTCGGAGGGCTTGGTCTTCGCCGAGGTCGAGCAGACCGATTGCTGCGAGCAGCCGATCGCCGTGAGCGGCTCCGGGTCGACCTTCACAGGATTCAGTTTCGGGTTACCCAACTTCAATACTTTCAACCCGGAGGCGGGGCGAACGTCGCCCCTGTGTGGTGGCCCCTGTTCGGTCAGTATCAGTCAGCCGCCAGCCTGTATCGCACGCAACCGCATGCGCACCTACAACGCCTCCGGAACACCTTCCGGCGGCAACTACCAATGGAGCATCGAGGCGGGCGGAAGCAGCGCCTCGATTCAGGGGGCGAACGACCAGTCGAGTGTCTCGGTGAAGGGCAACGCCGCCAGTCAGTCGGCGGACGATGTTCGGCTGCGGGTCACCTACACGGATCCCTCGGGCAACCTCTGCGCCAAGACGACGGAGCTGTCGGTCATCGACATCGAGCTGACCTATAAGGACTTCGGCGTCCTCGATCCGGCGGCCGATATTTGGCTCGACCCGACCCAGGGACTCCCGAAGCTCGGACCGGTCTCTCCTGGACTCCCCCCGGGGACCACCGGCTGGTACAAGAACATGCAGGTCAAGGGGCGGATCACACCGTGTGATCCAGAGCTGCGTTGCGACTTCGACTTCAAGCGCGATCGGCAGGGTACCGCCGGTCACCTGGCGGTCTATCCCGACCGTCCGCCCATCTTCTTCGCCGAGCAGGGCATCGATTGCCCCCAGGGTGGCTGCGACGACGACCTGACGAACAACGACGAGGATCTCGACATGGATCCGGGTCCGAGCTGCGCGGTCTTCGTCTTGGACTCGGCCGGCGGACGTCCCGGATTCACCTGTGGTGGGCCCACCCTGCCCCAGGGGTTGTTGCTCAACTGCATGAGCTTCGACGAGTGGCTCAACGTCGACGGAGTGCGGGTCACCCCGAATCTGCCTTGGTTCGCCAGCACGCGAGTGGCCTGTGACGGCGTCAGCTGGCAGGCCCATCCTGGCGGTCAGGGCAACCAGATGGGACAGGGGGTTCTCGACTGCAGCCGCCAGGCGGTGTTCCCCACCGCGCCGTCGCCGGTGCAGGCCGACGAGAGCTATAGCCGGGCCGGAATCCTGACGCTGCTGCGCTCGGCCGAGCAATACCAGCGGATGGAGGGGGCGGCGATGGTCCAGGCCTGGGACGCCTCGGGCAAGCTGACCGGCAACCCGCGCACCAAGCTGATCGGCAACCTGATCAACTTCGCCAAGAAGCGCTGGGGCGGCAACGTGCCCTTCTCGAAGCCTTTCCTGGCGGTCCGCCTCCTCGGCACCCTGAAGGCCGAGGAAGCGGTGCCCCTGCTGATCGACCGTGTCCTCGACGAGTTCACCCGCTCGGAGTTCTCGGGACTCGCACCGATCACGCCGGCGGCCTCGTCCCTGGCCCAGATCGGGGTTCCCGCCATCGAGCCGATCCTCGATCAGGCGGCAGTGGCCAGTGAGCCCGAATGGGCGGAGCTGACCAAGGCGCTGCGCCGCATGCCGGATCCGGCCGATGTCGCCGACGCGGTGGAAATGCGCATGCTCCACGCCAGCGACCTCGAGGAGAAGCGCTTGAGCGAGCTGATGGAGTGATCTTCCGGTAGTCCGGGACCCTCTCGCGAGGACCCCGTTCAACGGCGGGCTTCCGTCCCTTACGGATGGGAGCCCGCCCTGCTTCTGGATGGTCGGCACTCCGTTCGGAATTGAATCTGACGCGCCGCATCGCGAGCCACAAATCATCGAATCTGGCCTGCTTATTGGCGTCGTCGACTTATTTTCATCGAAGAATTCTGAATATACGTCTTTGTGCCGATAAACCTTTTCGGTTCAATCTCGGTATTTGAATTGA
The DNA here is from genome assembly GCA_039028635.1 of Acidobacteriota bacterium. Lineage (NCBI taxonomy): Bacteria > Pseudomonadati > Acidobacteriota > Acidobacteriota bacterium. Next base: position 98,283 of record JBCCHV010000010.1, on the reverse strand, counting down.
GCATCCGTGTCATCGGGATCGCCTTCCGGGACCTCTCGGAGGACGGTCCACTTCACCGAGGGGCCAGACTGGAGGTAGCACCAGGATGAAACATCGTTTGGCTTGGGTTCTTCTTGTCGCCAGCGTGGCGCTCGCCGGTTCGGCGAATGCCCAGATCCAGTTCCGACAGGGCAGCACGGTCATTCCCGACGGCTCCACCTACGACTTCGGCAGCACGCCGGTCGGGGTCGACCTGACGCGCCCCATCACGTTGGTCAATGTCGGCTCGACGGCGATCAACGTCTCCCACTTGTCGGTTTCGAGCAACGCCTTCGATCCCGGCCGATTCACCACCTCGAACGCCGACATCGGGGTGATCCCGCCGGGCGGAACGGGCGGCTTCGACGCCACCTACACCTCGACCGGTGCCGGCACCGTGACCAACGAGATCCGCCTTCTGGTCAACGGGGTGCCGACCTACAGCTTCTTCGCGCGGGCAACGGCGACGGCGCCGATCGGTCCGGTGATCGAGCTGCGCCAGGGTGGCACGACGATCCAACGCAATGACCTGGTCAACTTCGGCACCACCACCGTCGGCAGCGATCTGGTGCGCACCTTCACGGTGACCAATGGCGGTGATCAGAACCTGACGATTGCGCCGATCGGCTTTGCCGGTGGCACTGGCAATCCAATCTCCTTCTCCGTCGACAGCAACAACGTCAACAACGTCGCTCCCGGCAACAGCGCCACCTTCACGCTGCGCTTCGAGGCCGACAGTGTCGGCACGCGGACCAACCGGGTGCGGCTGTTCGTCGGCGGCGTTTCGGACTTCGAGTTCGACGTCCGCGGCACCGCCAATCCTGCGCCAGCGCCCAACATGGTGCTGAAGCGCAACAGCGCGACCATTTCCCCCGACGGCAGCGTCAGTCTCGGAGCGACGGACTTCGGCGACGACCTGTTGGCGACCTTCACCATCACCAACACCGGCAACGCCACCCTCAACGTCGGCGGGGTGACCTGGACCGGCAACGAGGTGAGCATCGCCACCAGTCCGCCGTCGACGGTGCCGGCCGGAGGCAGCCGCAACTTCACTCTGCGCTTCTCCGGCGACAACGAGGGCGGTCGCGCGAGCGTCATCTCGGTGACCTCCGACGATCCCAGCCCGAACCCTTATCGCTTCACGGCGAACTGGACCGTCAACGACGCCATCGGCCCGATCATCCAGCTGCGCCAGGGCGGCACGACGGTGGCCCAGGGCTCGACCTTCGACTTCGGGGACACCGGTGTCGGCCAGCAGATCGTGCGCACCTTCACGGCCACCAACGGCGGCGATCAGCCGCTCACCATCGCGCCGATCTCGATCTCCAGCAACGGCAGCGATCCGGCCGCCTTCCACGCCCAGAACAACCAGGTGACCAACGTCGCGCCGGGTGCCTCGAGAACCTTCCAGCTGCGCTTCGACGCTGCCGGGCTCGGCACCGTCACCAGCGAGATTCGGCTGTTCGTCAACGGGGTGTCGCGCTACTCCTTCTTCGCCACGGCGGAGACCAAAGCGCCGAGCTTCGTGGTCAATGTGTCGCCGGGGACGCGCACCGTGCAGCGTGGTCAGGCGACCACCTATACCGTGGCGGTTTCCGGCCAGTTCGGCTTCAGCTCGAGCGTCGCGCTCTCACTGAGCGGCCTGCCCGGAGGGACCAGCCACACCTTCACGCCGGTCAACGTGTCGCCGGGCAGCACCTCGACGCTGCGCGTGACGACCACGGCGTCGACACCGCTGGTGACGCGAACCCTGACCGTCACCGGAACCGGGGGTGGTTTGACCCGCACCGACACCACTCGCCTGGTGGTGATCGGAAATCAGGACTTCACCGTCGACGTTTCGCCTTCGGCGCGCAGTGTCCAGCGCGGTCAGTCGGCCATCTACACGGTGTCGGTGAATCCGGTCAACGGGTTCAGCACCGGGGTGAGTCTCTCGATCAGCGGTTTGCCGACGGGCACCAGCCACACCTTCACGCCGGCGACGGTGACGCCGGGGAACAGCTCGACGCTCGAGGTCACGACCAGCAGCTCGACGCCGCTGGTGACTCGCACCCTGACCATCACCGGCAGCGGCGGAGGTATCAGTCGCTCGGATACGGCACAGCTCACGGTGACCGACCAGCCACCGGTGGGCGAGCCCGTCATCGACAGCGTGTCGCCGGACACCATCGTCCACGGCGGGGTCCATTTCCTGACCTTGAGCGGTGCCAACTTCCAGGGCGCGACGGTGTCGGTGCCGGACGAGGCGCCGGATCCGTCGGACCCGATGACGCGCATCTTCCCGCCGGTGTCGGTGGAGAGCATCAACGGCAACGGCACCCAGATGACGGTGCGGGTCGACGCCAGCGATACGCGGGTCCTCGACTTCTACAACCTGCTGGTGACCAACAGCGCCGGCGAGGAAGGGGTGCCTTTCCGGGTGCTGCCGGCGGGTCCCCTGGTCGACACCTGGACCCCGGCAGAGCCGGAGCGTGGCAATGCCTACGTGCTGTCGTTGGTGGGCCACAACCTGCGCAACGTCACGGTGTCGCCCTCGCAGTCCGGCCGGGTGCGCATCTTCGGTCTCGACAACAGTCGCGCCAATCGCACCAACGCCATTCTCCAGGTGTTCGACAATGCGCCCCTCGGGCCGATCAACCTGGTGGTGAGGGATCCGTCCGGTCGCAGCGTCAGCTTGCCGATCAACATCCGGGCCCCAGGCTCGGCCAGCTTGCTGACTCGTAACCTGATGGCCGAGCAGCAGCCCACCGATCAGCTCGGACCGCGGGGCGCTCCGAGCGCTCCCCAGCCGGCGGTCTTCTTCCAGGACTTCACCCTGCGCGAAGGACCGCTGACGGTGGTGTCCGGAGAGAACGTCGTGGTGCTCGACAAGGCGATGGCCGGTGGCCGATTGGTGGAGCCGGTGGAGGCCAATCTCAACATCGCCATCTACTGCCGTATCAAGCTCGACCTGGTGCGCTTCCACTGGCAGGTGGCGCTGATCTTCGATCCCGATACGGGAGAGATCGGCGATGCCGTGCTGCAGGGCTTGAACCTGGGGCAGCGGGCCGATATCGGGGCCTTCGTGCTGTCCTTCTATCTCGATGTCGATCTCTTCATCTACTTCCGCTGTGATCTCCAGGGCTGGAGCTTCCCGCTCTTCTGCCTGCGAATCACCTCGGGGCTCGAGATCCCGGGGCGCAGCGGGTTCGCCTTCGTCATCGACTTCTGCTTCGGCGGCGGTGGTGACAACTTCACCTCCGGTAGCACCGACACCCTGGTGGTGACCGGTGGACCGTGTGCCGAGGTCACGCCGCAGGGGCCGCCGTCGGAAGGCCTGCTCTTCGCCTCGGTCGAGCAAACCGACTGCTGCGATCAGCCGATCTCGGTGGCCGGCTCCGGTTCGACCTTCACAGGATTGGGGTTCGGCACAAACTTCAATGTCAACAACCCAGAAGCCGGCACCTCGACATCGGACTGCGGCCCCGGCGGCTGCTCGGTGTCGATTTCGCAACCGCCGGCCTGCGTGGCGCGCAACCGTATGCGCACCTTCAACGCCTCCGGCAACCCGTCCGGTGGAAGCTTCCAGTGGAGCATTCCCCAGGGCGGCAACCGGGCCTCGATCGAAGGGGCGAACAATCAGTCGAGCGTGTCGGTCAAGGGCACGGCCACCAGCCAGCAGGCGGATGACGTCGAGCTCAAGGTGACCTACACCGATCCGCAGGGCAATAGCTGCTCGCAGACGACGGATCTGTCGGTGATCGAGGTGGATCTCATCTGGCGCAATTCCGGCACCCTCGATCCCATGTTCAACGCCCCGGCGGTCACCGACGGCAACTTCGGACTCCCGACGCTGGGACCGGTGTCGCCGAACAATCCACCGGGCACGGTCGGATGGTTCAAGAACATGGAGATCAAGGGCAAGGTGACGCCCTGCGATCCGAACCTGAGGTGCGACTTCGACTTCAAGCGCGATCGCCAGGGCACCGTTGGCTTCCTGCAGCTCACCGGTCCGGGTCAGGCGCAGTTCCAACCGGAACCGAATCTGGATTGTCCCCAGGGTGGCTGCGACGACGACCCCAACGAGCTCGACGAGGATCACGATCTCGATGGGCCTCCGGGGTGCGGGGTTTTCGTTCTCGATGTGCCGGGTCTTTCGGTGGGCAGCGCCTGCACGCCGACCAGCAACAATGGGCTCTTCATCATCAACTGCCTGACCTTCGAAGAGTGGCTCAACGTCGATGGCGTGCGCGGTTCCGACATTCAGCGCTGGAATGCCAGCACGCGCGTCTTCTGCGACGGCAATAGCTGGCAGCTCAACGGCCTGGGTCAAGGCAACCGGATGGGTGTCGGCACCCTCGACTGCAGTCGGCAGGCGGCCATTCCCACCGGCGGTCCGGCCCCCAACCGGATCGAGGTCGCCTACGACGTCGACTCGATCCTCAAGCGCCTGTTCTCGGGGACGGCGGCGGAGCGTATGGCCGCCGCCGCCGAAGTGGTCGACTGGGATGCGAGCGGAACCCTCAACGGCGGCAGCCGCGACGACCTGGCCAAGATGCTGCGCCGCATGGTCGGTCGCCCGGCCCAGGCGGGCGAGGAGTTCGCGACTCCGCTGCAGGCCATTCGCCTGCTCGGAACGCTGCGTGATTCGGGGTCGACGGCGCTGTTGATCTCGCACATCGGCGACGAGTTCGTGCGACCCGATGTCGACGCTTTCGAGGACATCACTCCGGCGGCGGTGGCCCTGGCTCAGATCGGCCAGCCCGCCATCGGAGCAATCCTCGATCGTGCCGCCGTCGCCGACGAAGCCGAATGGTCGATGTTGACCAAGGCGCTGCGTCGCATGCCGGACTCGGCGGACGTCGCCGACGCCCTCGCTCCGCGGCTGGCCGCCGCCAGCGATCTCGAACTGAAGCGGTTGAGTGAATTGATGGAGTGAGCGTCGACCATCGGCGGAAACGCCGATAGCGACGCTCCGTTCGATCGCGGGCTCCCGACCTTTGGGTTGGGAGCCCGCTTTGTTTCTCGAGGTCGGGCTAAACCCTGTGGCGGTGGCTCGGCACTAACGGGCTGGAGCCTCGGCTCCGAGGTGGCAGGGCCGTGCGGAGTCTCGCGGCATCGAAGCTCCGAGGGGCCAGCCGGCCTGCGTCACCTCGCCGTGAGTCTTCGCTTCCCGAATCCTCCTCGGGCGCGAGGCTTGGCTCGACCCGGAAAACGGTGCCCGGGTCGAGCCTCTTTTCTTTTCGTTGCCGACAGCGAGGTGGCCCCGGCCATCACTCCGGCCCTACCGTCACTCCCGTTTCAAGGTCTCCAGCAAGGGAATCCTCAGGCTGCCGAAGGCAGCCACCAGACCGGCCACCATGCCGACCGAGAAGATGCCCGCCAGCAGTCCGGCCAGCGAGCTCCAGGGGGTACTGCCGTGGCCTGCCAACAGGTGCGGAGCGACCGCGGCCAGGCCGGCGACGCTGCCGATCACCATGCCGATGGCGAGCAGCAGGGCATTCTCCGTCGCCACCAGGCGGGCGAGCCGAGAGCGCCGGAAACCGAAGGCGCGCAGCGCCGCCAACTCGCCGCGCCGCTCGAGGACGTTGCGCACCATGACGATCGCCAGACCCAGAGTGCCGAGCAACAGGCCGAGGCCGCCGAGGGCCTGGAAGGTGGTCAGGTACATGTTTTCGACCGCCTGGTAGGTGGCGATCTTGTCGCGCGTCGCCTGGCCGTCGAAGCCGTAGTCGGAAAAGCCCCCTTCGAGCTGCGCCAGCAGCTCCGGCGAGCCGTCTTCGATGACGAAGTAGGAAAAGCCGCCGCGGCTCGGGAAGTGCTCGAGGAGGCGCTCCTCGGCGACGATCAGCTCGCTCTGGAAGAAGCTGCCCTCGAGCTGCGCCACGATGCGCAGCCGCACCTCCTCGCCGTGCTCGTCCTCCATCACCAGGTCGTCGCCCTGGGCGAGCTGGAGAATCCAGCGCACCGAGGCGTAGTCGCCGATCGCCGGCACCACCCCCGGTCCGTAGTCTTTGGCGAGCAAGGACCAGGGATTCTCGACTTCCTCGAGGGCGCTGCGGAAGTGGAACCCGCCGCGCTCCCGGAAGGCCGCCGGCGCGCCCAGCACTCGCGGGCTCTCGGGCTTGTAGAGGTTGAGACAGCTGGCGTCCTCGCCGGGCAGCAAGCGGAACGGGAAGAGTCCCGCCTCGGCGACGCGGGCCGCCTCTTCGGGGCCCCAGCCCATCGCCTCGAGACTCTCGAAGCGGGTGGGATCGCGCCGGATCGGAACGTCCGTCTCGGCGACCAGGCCGTAACCGCCGGTACCCTCGGCGCCTTCTTCCGGCGTCGCCTTGCGATTGGCCGTGACGCTCACCAACACGAAACAGGCGCAGCCCACCAGGATGACGCTCAGCAAGCTGCGGCCGGGGTTGGCGGCGCTGTTGCGCGCCGCCAGATTGGCGAGGTGGCCGGCGGTCAGCGGTCGGCGGCGATCGCGGCTCCAGGCGGCGAAGGCGGCGAAGCCGGCGCCGCAGAGGGCGGCTCCAACGCCGAAGAAGAGGGCCGGCGAAGGCTCGTCCTGGGCCAGTCCCAGGGCGATCATCAGAATTGCGAGCACCAGGCCGACCAGGGCGCCGCGGCGGGCGCGGGAAGATCGGCGCGGCGAGGCTCCTTCTCGCCCCCAGCGTCCGGCGAGGAGGGCGAGGGTGCGCTGACGGCCCATGCGCCGTACGGTGCCGAAGAGCACCAGAGCCACCAACAGCAGCGAAGCCAGGGCTCCGGCGATCAGAGTCAGCGGGTTGACGGCGAGGGTAAGAAACGGCGAATCGACGATCGGTGACCACCAGCTCGCCAACGCGCGCAGCAGCGCCGCCGCGTAGGCGATGGCGAGGCCGGTACCGAGGAGGACGCCCAGCAGAGCCAGGCCGAGACCCTCGGTGAGCACCTGCCGACGCACTGTCTTGAGGGGAAAGCCGACGGCCAAACGAAGACCCCACTCGGGGGCTCGGTTCTCGACCGCCAGGCGGAAGAGCAAGGCTACCAGCAAGGCCGCGGAGGCGATCAGGAACATGCTGAAGCCGAGGAACAGGCCGGTGAAATCGGTCGCTCCGGCAGAGCCCTCGAGACCTTCCTGCTTCAGCGAGCGGAAGACCAGGCCGGCGGGCTCGAGGGGGAAGCGCGCCGGCAGCTCGTCCCGCAGTCTTGCCTCGATGGCCGCTGCCCCGCCGGCGCCTTCGCCCGCGGCGAGGCGCAACGCCGTCAGTTGGCCGAAGCGATTGCTCCACAGGCGCTGGCCGGTGGCCAGTGAGACGAAGGCTTTGGGGGCGGCTCGATGGAGATCCCAGTAGTCCTCGTCGCGGGCGGTGACGGCGTCGAGATCCACCGGAAAGGGTGGGTCCCAAGAGGCGATGTCGCCGGCCTCGGCGATGCCCGGAAACTCCGGTGTCAGCCGCTGGTCCACCGCCAAGCCGTCGAGCTGCACCACGCCGGCGACCTCGAAGTCGGCCTGGCGGGTGATCAGCTCGTCCCGCGGGCCGACGGCGTAGTAGCTCAGGGTCAGGGCGTCGCCGGCCTCGGCCGCCAGGTCCTCGGCGAGCCAGGCGTCGAGCAGGATCTGGTTGCCGGTGAGGGCTGGCGCGGCGGCGCCGCCGACCAGGGTGAGCTCGCCAAAGGACGGCGCCACCGGGGTCTGGAGCGCTGCCACCGTGGCGTAGGAGGCCGAGCGGTCGCCGATCACCAGCTCGTTGGCGAGATAGCTCAGCAGCGGCTGGCTGTCGGCGGCGGCGACTGCGACCACTTCTTCGGCGATGGCGGGCCGCAGCACGAAGTCGCGACTCTCGACGATCAGGCGTTCGCCGTCGCGGCTCACCGAAAGGCCGAGATCCTCGAGGGAGAAGGCCTGGCGCACGGCGCTGTCGAGCGCCTGCGGGGAAACGGCACCGGTCACGAACAAGGCGTTGATCCAATCGTCCCGGTCGTCGCGCGGATTGCGATTGGCGGCCCGCTGCAGGGTGCGCAGGGGGACGAAGGCGGAGCGCGGTAGCTCCTGGGATGGAGTCAGACCGAAGCGGCCCGGGCCGCGATTCGGCAGGATGGCGGCCACCGTCACCCGCACCGCTTCGAGCGTTTCGTCGGAGTCGGCGCCGCCGACCAGCGTCTCTTGGGGAATCTCCTGGCGGCCCTCGAAGGACAGCAGCAGGGCTTCGCCGACGGCGACTCCGAGCTCGTCCGCCAGGGCGCGGTTGAGCACCGCCGGAGCGAAGATCTGGCCGCTCTGGCGCGCGATGCCGGCGAGCAGGGCAGCGCTGTCCGCGAACAGATCTCCGAAGTTCTCGTCGATGCCGTAAATGCCGACGCGGGAGGCGCGCCGCTGAGACTCCGGGTCTTCGGCCGTACCTCGCAGGACGACCGCCGGCACCACCTCGGCGGTCTCGTCGGCGATGGCGGTCTCGAGCTCTTGGGCGACCTCTCGCCGGAGCTGCGTCGGCACGATCAGCGCCTGCTCGATCGCCCCGAGGCGGTCTTCGGTCAGCTGCCGCAGGCTCTGGCGCATCGAGTCGCCGACCACCAGGGCGCCGGTGAGCACCGCCGTCGCCACCGCGGTACCGGCCACCACGGCGAGCTGCGAACGCCAGAAATGCTTCAGGCCGCGGAGCATCGGCCTTCCGTCAACCGGCAGGTGCGCTCGCAGCGCTCCGCCAGCTCGCGGCTGTGAGTGACCACCACCAGCACGTTGTCTTCTTCGCGGTGGAGCTCGAAGAGGAGATCGGCGACGGCGGTGGCGGTGGCGCCGTCGAGGCTGCCGGTGGGCTCGTCACAGAGCAGCAGGCGCGGCTTCTGGATCAGCGCCCGGGCCACCGCCACCCGCTGGCGCTCGCCACCCGAGAGCTCCGCCGGCCGGTGGTTCAAGCGCGGGCTCAGGCCGACCCGGTCGAGGAGCTGTCGCGCTCGCGCCAGTTGGCCTTCGCGGTCCCCCGGAAAGGCGAAGGTCGGCAGCAAGACGTTCTCGAGCACCGAGTACTGGGGCAACAGCCGGTGCTCTTGAAAGATGAAGCCGATGCGCTGATTGCGGAAGCGCGCCAGCTGTGGCTCGCTGAGCTTCGACGGATCGTCACCGTCGAGGCGGAAGCTGCCGGCGGTCGGCTGGTCGAGGGTGCCGAGCAGATGCAGCAGCGTGCTCTTGCCGGAGCCGGACGGACCGATCACCGCCAGGGCTTCGCCGGCCTGCAGTTGAAAGGTGACGCCGCGCAGCACTTCGACGGTCTCGCCACCGAGGGTAAAGCTCTTGTGAATGTTGTCGACTTCGAGCATCGAATCCTCCCGCGGGGATTCTCCCAGAGGAAGGGTTCAGGACAAAGGCGATTCGCCTCCTCCGGAGTCCCGAAGCAACCGTCCGGGCAGGCGAGACATTCCAGAAGCTCGCCAGCGGGCCTCTTTCCATCTCTTGACGGCACGGAAATCGTTGCGACACCCTAAGCCGAGGCGAGGAATCCCAGCACTTCGGGAACCCGGCGGTTCTCGAAAGCAGCGCGAGCTGGCCCACCGGGCGAGGCCCGCGCAGGAGCGAGCTTCGCCATGAGCACATCTCATTCCCCGAACGAGCCCTTTCTCCTCGGCGATTGGACCGTCGAGCCGACCGCCGGCACCCTGCGGCGCGGAGGGACTCTGCGTCGCCTCCGGCCTCAGGAGATGGACCTGCTGGTGGCTTTGGCCGAGCGCCGCGGTCGGGTGGTGCCCCACGAAGAGCTGATGACCACCATCTGGCGCGGTGCGGTGGTCGAGGAAGGTGCCCTGGCGCGCTGTGTCTCCCTGATCCGCAAGGCCTTGGGCGACCAGGCCCGGCAGCCGCGCTTCATCGAAACCGTTCCGAAGCGCGGTTACCGCTTGATCGCCGACGTGCGTTGGTCGCCAGACTCGCTGCGCGCGAGCGGTAGGGAGCCGGCCGTAGCTCCACCGCGCCACCAGCCGCTGTCGCCGGCCGACGGGCGCTGGCGCTGGCTGACCCTGAGCCTGCTGGTGGTGGGGGCGGTCGGTTGGCTCGGCTGGCAGTCTTGGCGGGATTCGCCGCAGGCCGGCGTGGCGCCGGTCCTCGAGGCCGAAGCTCCGACCGTTGCCGTGCGGAGCTTCGAGGACCTGTCGGGCCGTGAGGAGCTCGCCTGGCTGTCCCGCGGACTGGCCGAGATGGTGGCCACCGAGCTCGCCCTGTCGCCGCGAGCACAGCTCTTGCCCCGCGAGCTCGTCGAAGGTCGTGGCTCGGAACCCGGGACCCCGCCGGCGGAGCTCGGAGCAGCCCTCGAGGTGCGGGGGTCGTTTCTGGTCGAAGGGAACGGCATCCGACTGGATCTACAGCTCCGCGAAGTCGAAGGCGGCCGCGTCGTCGCCGGCGTGGTCGAGGGCGGAGAGCTTTCCGATCTCGCTGGCTTGGTGCGCCAGGCCGGGAGCTCCCTGCGCCAGCGATTGCCGGGCGCCGCCGACGATGGCGGCGAGGAACGGGCGGCCCTGCCGGACGATCCCGAGGCGATTCGCCTTTACACCGACGGGCTGCTCCAGCTCGGCCACTTTCGGCCACGGGCGGCGCGCGAGTCCTTCGAGAGGGCGCTCGCCATTCAACCGGACCAGCCCTTCACTCAACTGGCTCTGGCCGACGCGCTGCAGTCCCTGGGGCGGGCCCGGGAGGCCAGCGAAGTGGCGACCTCGGCGCGGGCTGCTTCGGCCCGGCTGCCGGTCAATCAGCGGCTTTGGATCGAGGCCCGGTCCCTGGGCGTCGCGGCGCGTTGGAAAGAGGCGTCGGTGGTCTTTCGACGCCTGTGGGATGCCTTCCCTGAGAACCTCGAGTACGGCCTCGGCTACACCAACAGCCTGACCCAAGCCCGCGACTTCCATGGCGCCCTGGAGGCCCTGGCGGAGCTCAGGGGGCGCCTCGGGCCGGGGGATCTCGATCCGCGGATCGACTATCACGAGGCCTTGACGGCTCGATTGATGGGGCGGCAAGAGCGGGCGCGCGGAGCCGCGGAGCGAGCCGCTGCCGGCGCTCGCCAGCGTTCCGACGTCCACCTCGAAGCGCGGGCCTTGCACCTGCTCGGAGCCAGCCTCTACGCCCTCGATCTCCCCGACGAAGCGATGGCGAAGCAACTCCGCTCACTGGAGAGCTTCCGCGCCGTTGGCGATCAGCGCGGCATTGCCTGGTGCCAGACCATGCTGGGCCGGTGGAGCTATCACGAGGGCAAGCTCACGGCCGCCGACGAGCACTTTGCCGATGCCCTCGCCACTTTCCAAGGATCGGGAGATGAGAAAGCCGCAGCGGTGGTCAGCCGCCAGCGGGCCGAGGTCGACCTCGTCCGCCAGCGCAATCAGCCGGCCCTCGAGGCGCTGGAGTCGGCCCTCGCCACTTTCCAGGCGCTGAATGACGACTTTGAGCAGGCTCAGACCTACAACTCCCTCGGCATTGCCTTCAATCAACTCGGTCGCCGCGCCGAGGCGGTCGAGGCCTACACCCAGGCCCACGCCCTCTACCGCCGAACCGGAAATCAGGAGATGGAGGCTTCCACCCTTTACAACCTGGCCACGGTTCAGATGAGTCAGGGGCGTTGGCGCGATGCCGCCGAGCGCTTCCGCCAAACGGAAGTCAGCTTTCGCGACCTTGGCAACAGGTATGCCTTGGCTAACGTCCTGTTCTCGGTGTCCCTGTCGGGAATGTACCTGGGGAATCTTGAGGCCGCGGAGCAGGCCGCCGTCGAAAGTGTCGCCCTGGCGCGCGAGATTCAGAATCCGCGCCTCTTGGCCCAGTGTTTGATCCAGCGGTCTCGGGTCTTCTCGCTCCGTGGTCATCATGGCGAGGCCCTGGCGGCCGCCGACGAGCTCGGCAAGATCCTCGGTGATCTCGATGAGCCGGGCTTCGAAGCCGAGGGCCAACGTGCGATGTATCGCGTGCGCTTCGCCGCCGGGGAAGGCGAAGCGGCAGCGGTGGCGATTCGCCGCGCCATGGCGTTGCACGAGGACTCCTACCGCGATCCCTACTTTCTCGCCCGGGCGCTCTTGGCTGCCGGTCGGCCGGTCGCAGCCTCGAGGGCCTTGCCGGGCGGGGAGATCGCCGGAGGTCCGGTCGACCTGATCGAAAACAGCTTGATCATCGCCGATGTCCGACGCGCCAACGGACAGCCCTCGGCAGCCCGCGACCTTTTGCTCCGGGCTTTGCCGCTGGCGAAGGAGGGCGGCCTGTGGTGGTTGGTCGTCCAGACCGAGGGGAGACTCCTCCTTCTCGACCTTCAGGAACGCGAAGATCCGGCCGCCGCCGAGCGCCTCATCACCTTGCTGGAAGAGCTGCGCTCGCGTTCTTACGAGATGTCAGCCTCCTGGCTCGAGGGCGAGCTGCGGCGCCTGCCGCCGGGACGAGCTCCCGGTTTCGCTGCGGAGGAGCTTGATTGAGGGCGGCCCTCCCGGGGCCCCCCACCCGCGTGGGAGCAGGACGCGGGTGGCCGGGAGGGCTCATGGAGGTTTACGTCGGGGGGAACGGAATCCCGCCATGGTTTCCTGAACGAATTCTGGCGACGACGGGAGATCCGCGGAAAATGGCGGCCCTCCAGGCGAAGCGCTCACGGACAGCTTGGCGACCAGATCCGAACGTCATCGAAGTGGGTGGTTCCGACGCTTCTGGGATCGAGGCCACTGACGACACCTACCCGAAAGGTTTCGACCGAGCGCTGCGAGTTGTCGAGATCGGGGATCACTCCGGCGGCTACGCCATCGATCCACCAACGCAGTGAGCCGTCGGACGATCCTGGCGTGCTGCCGGTCTGGTGCTCGATCCTCACCGTCACGGCGGCGTCGGCGATGGCAGTCCAAGGAGTCAAGAAGACGCCTCCGTTGTCGTCGCGCGCCATCGCGCGCAGTCGATAGCCGCTGGCGGATCGGCCGAGTCGAACGTCGAAGGCGGTGGCGCCGGTCGCGGTCATGGCGGCGGCGACGCCGTGGGTGCTGCCAGTGTTCATGGCGAGGCTGTTGGGATCGATTCGAAAGAAGACCTCGAGGGGATTCTCGCCGCTCGGTGCCGAGCTGGCGGCGAACACGAAGGTCGATCCCGCGACCGCTTCGACCGCCAGGCCCGCGTCGCCCTCGAGGGCAGCTTGGGCGCTGACCAGCAGCTGGCCACCGTTCGATACCTGAGTGCTGCTCCAGGCGTTCAGGCTCTGCGACTCGAGATCATCGAAGAACACCGGCGTGCGGCTGCAGCTCCCTCTCCACAAGCGAAAAGTGTCGAGAGCGAACCGGCCGCTGGTGCCGGAGTCGAGACCCCCGGCGATGCCGGCGCGCAGGGTGTCGACGACTTTGCCGGCGTTGTCGAGGTCGAGCATCAGGCCGATCGGCTGGTGCCCCAGCCACAGTCGGAGACCGCCGTCTTCGGCGTCGGGATGGCTCGCTGCCCACCACTCGAGACGCAGCGGCACTGGTCCGTCGGGAATGAAGTGCCACGGGGTGCTCGAAGTGGTTTCTCCGAAGGCGAAGGTTCGGAGTCGAAAGCCGCCGGGATGCCTGGAGATCCTCAGGTCGAAGACGTTGCCGTTCCGTCCGAGAGCGGAGGCGACGATGAAGCTGTCGCCCTCGGCCATGTCGAGGCCCACGGCATCGAGTTGAAGAAAGAGGTGTAGATGGTCTTCGGCCTCGGGGGCTGAAGACTGGGCGAAGGCGAAGGTCGTCCCGGGCTCGCTCTCTACGGAGAGTCCGAAGGCGCCGTTGAGAGCTCCTTCGGCATTGGCCTCCACCGAGCCGCCCTGTGGAACGTAGGTCGAGGTCCAGGAGCCCAGATCTCCGCTCTCGAGGGCGTCTTCGAAGACCACCGGTTGGGAAGCTGGGGTGGAGAGACGGACCCAGGCTTCGGCGGTCATGTCGGATTCGTCACAAATCGTGTACTGAAAGGCGTCGCTTCCGGCGATAGGAAAGAGGGAACCCGGGGTGTAGACGAAGGAGTCGGCTTCGCGGACCAGAGTTCCGAAGCCGTACTCGTAGCTCTGTCCGCAGACGGCCAGAGGCTGGCCGTCCGGATCCGAGTCATTGGTCAGCAACAGCGAGTCGGGGATGACCCAAGAGGTGGCTCCGGCCGGAATCGAGATCTCATCGTCGCCGGCGATCGGGGGCCGCGTCGCTTCGACCAGGACCGTGATCAGGGCGCTCGCGGTCGGCGAGATCTCGCCGTCCGGACCGATGGTGTAGCGGAAGGTGTCCTCTCCCGAAAATCCGGCGGCCGGTGGCGTGTAGCAGAGGCTGACACCGGACGTTCCGGTGCCGCAGGCTTGGACGGTTCCTGCGGTGCTTCCCGTTGGCTCGATTCCCAGGGTCCAGACGCCGCCCGGCGGCTGGTCGTTGTCGAGGATGCTGGTCGGCAAGCGAAGGTTCTCGCCGGGGCGCGCGACAAGACCGCCGACCGCGGTCCAGTGGTCGTCCCGGGCCTCCAGCGGGGAGCCTTGCTGACCTCCGCCGCCCGAGCCCGGGTCGTTGCGCTCGATCGTCAACAGCCAGTCGCAATTGGCGTTTGCAAGGTTGCAGAAAGCCGTTCCAGGCTTGGTCAAGGTGACGGCGGTGCCGCCTTGTGTCGAGGAGCAATGGACGGGAATGTTGAGAGCATTGCTGCGCGGATCGAGCCAAGTGATGGTCCACGTGCCCGAGTCGCACGAGAGATCGGAGATTCCCTGGTTCGAAATGGTGATTTCGGACGAGGCTGGATCGCTCGGCAGATAGGCGACCACCAGGTCGCTGCCGTAGGTGGCGAGCACTTTGCGGAGCTCGTCAGGGGTTCCGGAGCCCTGGCCGACGATCCACTGGTGGTTGGGCTGGAGGGGGATGAATTCGCCGTTCGAGGCGAAGGATGTGAAGCGCTCGAACAGTCGCTTCATGTCGTTTGCCGAGGGCAGTTGAAAGTAGGCCCCGGGATCGTGCCAAGCCCAGATGCGGTCGACCCCGTAGGTGAATCCGGTGGCTCCGGAAAGGAGACTGAGATGGGCGGCCTGGCGCACGCCGTAGCGGGTGTCGGGAAGGATGTTGGGCGGACTGGAGTGGCTCGACTCGAGGCCGTCGTAGGGCCCTTCACCGTTGATGACCGGCATCTCGGGGTCGCTTTCAGCGGCCAGCACAAGGGGCATCGTTCGAGCTCGGCGGATGGCGCCGCGGTAGGCACTTTCACCGGCACTGCGGCCCGGACAGAGTCCACCCAAGGGTCCGTTGCCCTTGGCGTGGCCACTTTGGAAGAGATAGAAGGTCATCCAGCTCGATGATTCGAATGCCAGATAGTCCTCGCAGGGGCTGCGGCCCGCGAGGTGGTTGGTCACCAGGTGCCGTGGCGTCGCCCGTCGGAGCTCCTGGCCGACAGCGTCCATGGAGTCACCGGCGGTGATCGCGCTCGAACCGCTGGGTGAGTTGAAGACCAGGTCTCCGACCTTGGTGTCGAACCCTGGAGAGAAGACCACGTGGTTTCCGGCCAGGCGAGCGGCGAGGTAGCGGGCGAAGGCTCGGGCGTGGGCCATCTCCGGATAGGTACCGTTCGCTCCCAAACCCACCGGATCGATCAATCCAACAATCGTCACCAAGAGGTCTTGGTCATTGGCTTCCTGGATCATGGCGTCGAAATCCCGCCAGTAGCCCTCGACCGGTGTCGAGCAAGCGTTGGGTATCGGCTGGCCGGCACAGCCAGGGATCTGATCGAAGGAAAAGCTGACGGCGGTCGGCAGAGCCGGCCAGGTCTGGGGAGACTGCGGCTGCCAGGCGACCGACGGAGCGATGAGGATGGTGGTGAAGCTCTGTTGCCGGCGCGTGGCGAGGTAGGAGCTCCACAGGCCCGAGGGCAGGCCGGCATCGATGGTTCGGGCTGGAGCGGTCCAGGCCGTGTCGCCAGCCCAGAAGAAATTGGTGCCGTCGTCGTACCAGAGATCCGTGAAGCGCTGGGACCCCGGGCCGATCACGCCGAGCTGCTTGAGAGCGCCGCGTTGGTAGAGGCGAACGGTGGTGGAAGGTGGTGTGGGGTCCGGGTCGACCTGGATGGTTCCCGAGGCGGGAGTCCACGACACTCCGCTGGCGCAGCTCTGTCCTCCCGTCGTACCGGTACAGCCGACGACCATCCAGTCCCAAGTGCCCGGTGGCAACATGGTTCGAACCTTGAAGTCCCGAGGCGACGAGGGGCCGGTCCAGAACGCGTCTTGGACGAAGGCCTGGGTTCCGTGGCGCTGTCGGAACTCGATTTGAAGGACGAGGTCTCGGTACGGATTGCCACCGCCTTGGGTGAAGTCGGTGGAGCTGGTGATCACGGTCTCCCAGCGGCGCCATGGATCGACGTCGTCGGGGATCTGTCCACGGGCTGCGGGAGTCAGGAGAAAGCATAGGCCTGCGAGGAGGATGGAGGCGAAACTGCGCGGCATCGAGGGCACTCCTTTCTGCCGGCGTCGGCGAGGACGCCGCACGGTTGGTCAGCAACTGGAGGGGTAGCTCCAGCGCTCCTCACCGTGTCCTGGGTCGCCCCCACTCGCCCTGCGAGGAAGCTTCGAAAAACCTTCCGATTTCTTTTGCGCACGAAAAAGCCCCGCGAATCGCGGGGCTGGTGGAGTCTTGGAGCCGCCCCCGGCGGCGACCGGGACGATGAGCCGATTCAGTTCACGACGCAGTTGGAACCGTCTTCGAGGGTGGCGGCACCGGTGGCGGCGTTGCCCTTGGTCCAGGCGGCTTCGACCTTGAAGCGGCACCAGCAGCTGCCGTCATTGCCGTTGACGAAACTGATGAAGTCGTTCTCGATAGTGCCGGAGTCCTGGCCGGTCGCGCCTCCGGGAGCGTCGTACCAGCGAAGGGTCTGAAGGCTGGCCCGCCAGACCGTGCTCGCCGAAGTGTAGTTGTCGGCTCCGAAGAGTGGTTTGCTGCTTTGAGTGGCGCCGAAAGCTGGTGCCCGGGCCCCGTTGGCGACGGTCGCGATGGTGAGCGATCCGATGGTGACGTCACTGCCGCCAGGGGGTGTGGTGCTGGTCAGCGGATTGGTTACCGTGACTCCATCATCGACGTAGGTGGACTGGACGTACTGGCCCGCCGAGCACTCACTGAGGTCGTCCGTGTCTGCCGACAGTGCAGCGCTTGGCTCGAAACCAAAGCGTAGTTCGCCGTTCTCAGAAATGACCCCCAAGGGACAGCGAAACGCGTTGCCCGGGCACGTTCCGTCGATCACCGCTTCACAACCGGGGACGCCCGGTGGGTTGCCGCAGTAGTTGCCGCTCCACTCGCCCGCGGTGGCCCGGATGGTGAGCCGGGTGCAGCCGCACTTCTCGTCCTCTTCGAGGTTGCCCTGCTGTGGGCCTTTGCCGGCGAATTTGATCGGACGGAGGATCTTGTCAGTGCCGCCGAGGCCATCGAAAGCGTCGACCTCGAGGTTGTAGGAGTCGGCTCGCCGGACGTAGCGGTGGCGCCAGCGGGGCTCTTTCGTCTCGACCACCGGAGTACCATCGCCGGAGTGCCAGGTGTAGCGCTCGACGGGCAGGCCCGACGGAGTGTCGACATGGGCCCGGAACTCGACCTCGACAGACCTACCCACCTGCTGGATGGAGACGATCGAGATGCGTTCGATCACCGGTGCCGCATGCAAGAAAAAGGGCACCGAGTCGCGCTCCTCGTGGCCTCCGCGGCGACCGGTGACGGTGACTCGCCATTCACCGGGCTCGGCGCCCTCGACCCGCCAGCGGGCGCGGGCATAGCCGTCGCGCCAGGGTTTGGTCTCTTCGAGGACGAGGGGGATGTAGGAGTTGCCGCGAGACACCTCGACGTGGAGACCCTTCGCGCCGAGGGTGAAGCGGTCCCCGAGGCGGAATCGGAACTCCACCATCTGGTGGTTCGAAACGGTTTCGAACTCCGACGGGTAGAGAATCTTGAGGCCTTCTCCCCGCAGCGCGGTGGTCGAGCCACAGGCGGCGAAGAGGGCGGCGCCGGCGAGCAGTCCGGCGAAGCGAAATCGGAAAATCGAAAGCATGGACAGTCCTCCCTGGCCCAAGGGCCAAACGAGCGTTCCTGGTGCGGCCGAGGCGAAGGCTCGGCTCGCTGAAAGGACGCTCGAGGAGGACCGGCTGTGATTCGGGCTGGGCTGGCCGGCGGCTCAGATTTCGTCGTCGATCGCCGTCTGGGCGGCGACGTACTCGGCCGCCGAAATCGCCTTCTTGGCCGCTTCCGGATTGCCGGCGGCTTCTTCGTAGCGAGCCACCAGCCGTAGGTCCGATTCGCCGAGCTGCCCCTGCTTTGCGGCCGACAGGAAGGTCAGGAGCTCGCCGGCGCGCTCGATATTGGGGGGTTCTTGCTGAAGCTGTAGTCGCGCCAGAGCGCGCAGGGAAGGGAGGTGAAGGGGCGGCCGGGAGCAATTGCCGGAGGCGCAGCTCGGAGCGATGGCCACTTCCAGGCAGTCGATGGCGTCGTCCGGCTGTCCAAGGGCTTCGTGGGCGCGCGCCAGAAGATAGGGAAAGGCCTGAACCCTCGGGAAGTGGTGCGCTGCGGCGGTGAGCACCCGCTGGGCGTCGGCGTAGCGCTCGGTGTTGAGGAGAGCGAATCCGAAGAGCTCCGCGATCACCGCGCCGCCGGCGGTGGGTTCTTCGAGCAAGGGGTCCGAGAAACGCTCGACCATGGCTTCCGGCTCCCCGGCTTCGAGGCTGGCCTCGGCCCACAGGCGGGGTACGGAGAGCTCGTCGGCGCGGTCCAGGGTTTCTGACCCGAGACCTTCCCAGGCGATCTCGAAGTCTTCGCGGGCGGCCAGCGGCTCACCGGCCACTAGCCGGGCTCGGCCGCGCTCGAAATGCAGGATCGGGTCGCCGGGGGTTTCCTCGATCAGCGCGTTGAAGGCCTCGAGGGCGGCTTCCGGGTTGCCCTCGTTGACGTCGACGACGGCTTCACGAAACGCGCTCTCGCGGTGGGCGTAGCGCTGGGCGGCTTGCGGTGCCAGGGAGTCGACCCAGGTGGCGAAGAGGGTGTCGGCGTCGAACCCATCGCCGTGCGGATCGCCGGGATCGTGGGCACTCGGAATCTCCGGCTCGAGCACGAACTCCGGGGCCGCCGCCTGCTTGCGGGCGACGCGCGCGAGCTGCTCCCTCACGGCGTCTTCCCGGTCGGTGCCGATGGCGTGCTCGAGGGCCGATCGCAGCCAGTCACCGGCCTCGACGAGCTGGCCCTGCTCTTCGGCCAGGGTGGCGTTCTCGAGGGTGGACTCGAGCATCGCTCGCCGCGCCTTGCGAGTGATCGTTTGGGCGCGTTCCCGCACCGAACCCCCGTGGCTCGCTTGCAAGCCCTCGGCGAGCTGGCGCGCGCGCAGCAGGTTGCCACGCTCCAGGAGCTCCTCGGCGGTGGCGAGGGTCGCTTCCGGGTCGCGGCGGAACCAGCGATCGAAGAATCCCATCGTGCTCTTCTCCCCTGGGGAGTTGAAGTTGCCCGTCCGGCTCGGGGCCGGCCGCTGATGGGCCGGGCAGACCCCATTCGCAGGAGTCTACCGGTTCTCGGTCTTTTCTTCCCGCGTTCCTAAACCTGCCTCGTTTTCCAGCGTCCGAGGCGGAACACCAGCAGGCCCGTGATGGTCAACAACACTTCGGCGATCAGAATTGCCAGGAAGACGCCGCGCTCCTCGAAGCCCGCGACTCGCGCCAGCACGTAGGCGAGGGGAATCTGCAGCATCCAATAGCAGAAGAAGTTGATCACCGTCGGCGTGTTGGTGTCGCCGGCACCGTTGAAGGCCTGCACGATGACCATGCCGAAGGCGTAGAAGGCGTAGCCGTAGGCCATCACCCGCAAGCAGTCGGCGGCGATCGGCAGCACTGCCGCCTCGCTGGTGAACAGCGACACGACGGCCTCGGCGAAGAAGATGAAGATCAGCCCCAGGGAGCCGAGGAACGCCATGTTGTAGAAGCCCGTCAACCAGACGGCGCGCTCGGCGCGCTCCGGTTTGCCGGCCCCGAGGTTCTGTCCCACCAGCGTTGCCGCCGCATTGCCGAGACCCCAGGAGGGCAACAGGGCGAAGATGACGACTCGGATGGCGATGGTGTAGCCGGCCAGCGCCGAGCTGCCGAAGAGGGACAGGATGCGCACCAGGCCGATCCAGCTCGAGGTGGCGATCAGGAACTGCATGATGCCGCCGAAGGAGACCTTGAGCAGACGCCAGGTGACCTCGGGATCGAAACGCAGGTGGCGGCGGGAGACGGTGATCCGTCCGCCGGGGCGAAACAGCATGTAGAGCTGGTAGGTCACACCGACGCCGCGCCCGATGTTGGTGGCGATCGCCGCACCGGCCAGCCCGAGCTCCGGAAACGGCCCGAGGCCGAAGATCAGGCAAGGATCCAGGATCAGGTTGATGCCGTTCGCCAGCCAAAGGGATCGCATCGCGATGGCGGCATCGCCGGCGCCGCGAAAGATGGCGTTGATCAAGAACAGCAGCACGATGGTGATGGAGCCGCCGGTCATGATGCTGGTGTAGGTGGTGCCGCCCGCGATCACCGAGTCGCTGGCACCCATGACGCCGAGGATGCGTGGCGCGAACAGAATTCCGATCACGCCCACCACGAAGCTGACGGCGATTCCGACCAGAATCGCCTGGACCGCGGTCAGTGATGCCTTTTCGGGGTCCTTTTCTCCGATGCGGCGCGCCACCACCGCGGTGGTCGACATGCTGAGGCCGATGGCGACGGCGAACACCAGGGTCAGGACCGATTCGGTCAGGCCGACGGTGGCGACGGCGTCCGCTCCCAGGCGGGCGACGAAAAAGATGTCGACGACGGCGAACACCGACTCCATCGACATCTCGAGAACCATCGGAACGGCGAGCAAACCGATGGCTCGGCCGAGACTTCCGGTGGTGAAGTCTTCTTGCGTGCCGGCGATGGCCTGGCGCATGAACAGCCAAGCGCGGCGGAGACGCGAACTGCGGACAGGGGGAGTCTTCGGAGTCGTATTCATGAG
The DNA here is from genome assembly GCA_039028635.1 of Acidobacteriota bacterium. Lineage (NCBI taxonomy): Bacteria > Pseudomonadati > Acidobacteriota > Acidobacteriota bacterium. Next base: position 77,361 of record JBCCHV010000010.1, on the reverse strand, counting down.
GGGTACCGGCGGCCAGCATAGTCGAAAGGAACCAGGTCGTGGGCTTTCCCTTACGCTACGAAAGCCCGGACTATTTCCCGCAAGGCGAAGAAATCCTCGAAACCGTTGACCGGCGTCGCGGCGGAGCGCCATCATGCGTCTCGGAAACCGGGCAGGCCGACACCTTGGCCTTGACGGTCCGTGGTGTGAAGGCCACCGGATCGAATCATCTGCGATGTCGTGCCGCTTTCAGATCGGGTGCCGGGGCCGAATCCGAGCGCGAGGGCGGCGAGGAGACCAGCGACGCGATGACTTTGAAAACAGAACGCACCAAAGTACGCCGTGCCCGTGAGCGCGGTGCCTACGACCGCGAATCGGTCCACTCGATTCTCGACGAGGGCATGGTCTGCCACGTCGGCTTCGTCAGCGACGGCCAGCCCTACGTCATTCCCACCGCCTATGCTCGCCGCGGCGACGAGGTCCTGATCCACGGCTCGATCATCAGCCGCATGATGCGCCGTCTCCAGGAGGGCGTCGACGCCTGTTTGACGGTGACTCTGCTCGATGGCCTGGTGCTCGCCCGGTCCACCTTCCACCACTCGATGAACTATCGCTCGGTGGTGATCCTCGGCCGTATGTACAAGGTCGAAGGAGACCAGGCCAAGCTCGACGCTCTCGATGCCCTGGTCGAGCACCTGGTGCCGGGTCGCTCGCGCGATGCCCGTCTGCCGAGCCCCAAGGAGCTGGCGGCCACCGACGTGCTCACCTTGCCGATCGACGAAGCCTCGGCCAAGGTGCGCAGTGGGCCGCCGGACGACCCCAAGGGCGACATGGCCCTCGACTATTGGGCTGGGGTCGTGCCGTTGGCGAGAGGTTTCGGGGAGCCGGAGCCGGACCCGGTTTTGCGCGAGGGCATCGCCTTGCCGGACTACCTAAAACCCTTCCGGAGGCCCGGGCAGGAAGAGTAGGCGAACGCGCCAAGCCAGGGTTGAGAGTCCAGGGCACCCGCGAATCTCGGCTGCCGAACCTGCGGGTTCACGCCAAGTGGGTCGCTGTATGCAGAAAGAGGCAGGGCGCTCCTCAGCACCCTGCCTCCGAGTCGGGCCGCGCAGGCCCGAATGGGGCCGAGAGCCCCATCGGAATCAATACAGGTTCCGGATCGCCGCCTCGTCGTCCGACGCGGTGGTGCGCGGACTGTCGTTGCAGGGTCCGGTGGAGGCGAACATCGTCGCGTTGCCCACCGGCGTATGAGCCAGTCCGAGGAGATGGCCTACCTCGTGCACCATCACCGCTTCGACGTAGAACTCATTACCGCTGCAGGTCTCGCCGCGGGAAGCCCAGTTGTAGGCCGTGTTGGTGACCATGTCGGCGTCGAAGATGCGATAGGTGCCGTTGGACCGGCGGGTGAAGTAGCCGGTAAAGGTGGCGGCTAGGCAAGAGCCCGAGCAAACCCCGATGGGATCGCGGAAGTTCAGCATCGGGATGCCGTCGCCGAGGCGATAGTTGGCCACCGAGCCGGTGCGCGCCCAGACCACTCGACCGGCGCCGGAGCCGTTCCAGCCGGCGTTCGAACGGATGGCGTTGCGGGTGCGGCGCCGACCACCGTCACCGTCGGCGACGCTCGACAGGCCGCGATTGTCGACCACGATGGTGGGCGGGCTGTTCCAGGTGCGGCGCGGGCTCAGCAGCACGAAGGCCGAGACGCTGGAGGCGACCAGGAAAGCCAGAACGGAGAAGGTGACGAGGGTGATGAAACGCTTGTTCTTCATAGCTTCGTCTCCTTCCGCTCAGCGGTTGATGAGGCCGAGGGCGGCCGCGTCGTCGACGATCGAGGACTTCAGCTCGTCGAGGGTCTGGGCCGACGGCAACGAGGCCTTCTGCCCATCGAGGGTGATGATGTTGGTTTCGAGCTCGGTGGCGGGAATCGCCATCTCCACGCCTGCCTCGTCGGAGACGATGCGGAAGAGGCCCTGCTGATAGCCGGCGACCTTCAGACTGTCCTTGGTGTCGGGCTGCAAGAACATCAGGACCCGGTCGTCGACGTCGAAGGTCGGAAAACCGTGGGCATCGACGTGAAATCCATCAACTTCACCGCCGACAGTACGTACTGTAATGAGGGCATCGGCTTTGCCGAGCACCTCGTCTTCGACCTCGACAAGAACGTCCGAGAAGATGATCTGGTTGGTGTCATTCCAGTAGGAGTCGACCTGCAACACCTTGCCCTGGACCACTGCTGTGGAGCTCTTCAGCAGGTCGTCCTGGGACATCGCCACGAAGGTCGAGGCGGAGGCCGAAAGGGTGAGGGTGACAGCGAGAACCAAACCAAGCGAGAGATACCTTTTCATGCAACCTCCTTGTTGCAAAAAGGAGTAGAGAATCTGCGAAATCGTCGAGCGAGCTCGGCGTTTCCGCACACATCACGCGCTTGGAGGCCTCCTAGCTGAATGAACTATATTGAGATAAGCGCATGAATGCAAATTTGAACTTGCGGTTTATATACCCATTGATCCTGTGATTGGAGGGGTTCCGGCTCACCTGACTTGACGGCCGCCAGGGCGCTGAGAATCGCCCTCGGCTACGGGGCTGGACTCGAACCCCCGGAGATCAGCGAACATGACTCGAGACGACGTTTTCAAGCAGTTGTCCGCCCAAGCCACGACCGTGAGAAGCGAGGTTCAGGCCCGTTTCGCCGACCTGTCGGCCGCCCAGCTCAACTGGAGCCCCGAGGTCGGGAGCTGGAGCATCGCGCAGTGTCTCGACCACTTGATCATCGCCAACGCGAGCTACTTTCCGGGTTTCGATCGCGTTCTGGCGGGTGACAAAGGCAGTGCCCTGTGGCGCTATCTGCCGTGGGTTCCGGCGATGTGGGGCAAGCTCCTGAGTCGATCCGTTTCCCCGCAGACGCGAAAGATGAAGGCTCCCAAAGGCTTTCGGCCATCGACCAGCGCCATCGACGACGGCATCCTGGACCGGTTTGACGACCAGCAGGGTCGCGTTCTCGACTATCTGGCGAAGATCTCCGCGGCGGGAGTCGGCGACGTCATCATGAATTCACCACCGGTGCCGGCGATCGTCTACAGCGTTCTCGACGCCTGTCGGATCGTCGTCTTCCACGAGCAAAGGCACCTGCAACAGGCGGCGCGAGTCGCGGCCCTGCCAGAGTTTCCTGGTGCGGCAGGTTGATTGAGGTGCTTCTGCGTGTGCTGGGGTGCCTCGAGCCCCCCTGAAGGGAGGTTCGGGGGCCCGGCCATGGATGCCGCATGGTCCGAGCCCCCGACCTGAGTCTCAGGCGACGACTTCGTCCGCCGCCATCCCGCTGCGGTAAAAGGCGAGGCCGTCATCCTCTGCTTCAATTTCGAGCACATCGCCGCCTTGGATCTGCCGTGAGGCGATCAATCGCGACAACGGATCCACCAGCAACCGCTCGACCGCCCGGCGCAGGGGCCTCGCGCCGTAGCGCATATCGCTGCCGGTGCTGAGCAGGAGCTCGCGCGCCGCCGGGCTGAGGCGCAGCAGCAGCGGTACGTCGGCCTGTTTGAGGGCGCGCTCGTGGATCTCCGCCAGGAACTTGTCGAAGATCGCCTCGAGCTCGTCGCGGCCGAGGGCCGAGTACACCAGGACCTCGTCGAAGCGGTTGAGGAGCTCGAGGGGAAACTGGTTCTCGGCGGCCTTGACGGCAGCGTCCGAAAGGTCGAGCTCCACCGGTACTTCCTCGCCCCCGAAACCCATGGTCGGCTTTTCGAGGAGCTGGGCCATCTCCCGGCCACCGACGTTCGATGTGACGAAGATGATCGACTGGTGGAAGCTGGTGGTGGTGTTGTTGCCGAGGGTCAGGATGCCGTCCTCGAGAATCCCGAGGAGCGACGACCAGAGGACCGGATGGGCCTTCTCGATCTCGTCGAAGAGCACCACCGAGACGAAGCCGTCCTCGGTGGTCCGCATGCGCTCGGCGAGAAAGCGCTCACCGGCCTTCTCCACCGCCTGGCGATGGCCTTGATCGAGGCGGTTCTGGCTCAGTAGCGGCTCGACATGATTGCCCACGTATCCCGGTGGCGAACCCAGGATCTTGGCGACCTCGTGGCTGTGGGCGAACTCTTCACAGTTGATCCGCACCAGGCTGGCCTCGTTGCCGAAGATGCCTTCGGCCACCGCCTTGGCGGTTTCCGTCTTGCCGATGCCGGTCGGCCCGAGGAGCAGGGCGCTGAGGTGCGGACGGTTGGGATCCTTCAGCCCCGAAAGGGGGCGGGAGAACGCGTTGACGAGAGCTCCGAGGGCGCTGTCCTGACCCTTGATGCGACGCTCCAGGGTGTCGGCGAGGGGGCGAAGATCGTCGGTACAGCGGTGGGAGTCGAGGCGCCGGCGAGCGGCGGGCAGGGCCGCGATCGGTGGCGCGGGAGGGAGTGCTGCGGGAGCGACGGAGCGAGCGAGGTTGTCGGCCATTCGAAACCTCCTTCCGGTCGTAGTGCCAGGTTCCTAGAACCTCGACCGCCCCCGGCCTCGGCTCCTTCCCCCGGCGGTTTTCCTACACTCGAGTCCTCCTTCAGGTTGGGCCCGCGCAGTTTCCATTCGCGGTCGGGCCGTTCCTTGTATCCCTTACGTACGTTCCGCCCTCCCGAATCGTTCTATCGCCGAGGGCGGTGGCCGGCGATGTCGCCCCCGCGGCATGGGAAGACTTTCGCGCCGAGCACGAGACTGCGTTCGATCTTGGGGAAGCTCGCCACCTGGTGAGGACAGAGCTCAACTGGCAGTAGCACTGGTCTGATCGCCGAGGCTGGCACTGGCCCGAGATTCTCACCGGTTCTCTGCTGCCAGGTCGTATGTCACAGTTCTGCTACATCATCCGTTGCAATTGTCGCGACGCAGCCTACGGCGGTATTGCGGCACGGGTGGATGCCCACCATCTTCAGCAAGATAGAACCTTTCGCCTGAGGATCCGGTGAGAAGGGCCGGGCTAGCCCTCACCACTCTCGGACCTTGGGGCGGAAGTCGAAAAGGTCCGCTCGCCGGGGCCAGGCCCTTGATCGAGCCGACGCTTCCATTCAATACTCGATGGCGCTTGCAGTTCGCTCCAGCGGTGCCATCACGGCGCTGCCATGCTGAACCTCTGTTTCAAACTCGCTTAGGAGACATGATGAAGACACTCAGGATACTGGGAGTGGTGGTGTGCGGACTCCTTCTCGCGGCGGTCGCGGGAGCCGAGATCTGCCAGGGCTTCGGGCCGCAGACGCCTCGCGACATCGACCAGAAGGCCGGCGAGAACGCCCGGATCTTCTCCTTCGCGCCGTCGCATTCGCAGATGAACCTCTGCAACATCCACTTCCACAACCACGCCGAGCACAAGGCAGCCGACTACTCGATCGATGCCGGCCCCGGAGACGGTGGCTATGGCGGCGGCTTCCAGTGCAACGACACGCCGAAGCTGGCGGCCAAGGCCTTGCGTCCGGTGTCCGACAAGGTCTGCAAGGGCATCAAGCCGGGCGACACCATCGAGGTCCACTGGGTGTTCTCGTCCTGCGACGTCACTCCCGGCGAGGGTCTCGGCTCCTGCCTGTCGGACGCCTGCGCCAATCCCAACCTGAGGGTCGAGGCCCAGGTCTTCTTGCTGGTCAACGATTCCGACGCCGCCGACTTCGCCGACTTCATCTACGGCGGCAACGTCGTCGATGGCTATCACCAGCCGAAGGCGGTTCCTGCCGACACCGGCGACCCGGTCCAGTTCCTCGGCTCGACCACCGGCCCGAGTTTCGACGCCAGCAAGAAGTGCTCGCCCCTGCAGGTGAGCTGGAGCGTGCGGCCGCGCTGCGCCGAGCTCGACATCAACAGTGTCCACGCCTGGTGCAAGGACAACGTCTTCAACGAAGACCACGCCCACGGCGTGCGTGTCCTGGTCACCGACACGCGCTTGCTGTCGGCGATCGAGTAGCTCAGCGGAACAGGGCAATGCCGGCGACGACCAGCCCCAGGAGCGTCGTCGGCAAGCCCGCCCAGCGCAGCCCCCTGACCCGCTCGGGAGTGCAGGCGGCGATGCTGCGGACACCTGCCTCGGGTGCGACGAGGTAGAGCTGGCCTTTCGCCAGGACGGTCAGTTGGACCTTCTCAGGGGCGCTTAGACGCCAGGCAGGATGGACGAGATCGGCGAGGGAGTCGTTCGAAGCCATCGAAGCTCCTGGCGCGATGAGGTTCGACCCGAGCCAAGCGATTCGGAGGCCGAAGGACCTCTCTTGTCCTGTGAAGGAAGATCCCGACTCGATGGCCGGGCGTCGGAGGAGCACTCCGTTCCACAGCCTGGTGGCAGGTCTTCTCGAAAACGAAGAAATCCTCTCGTTTCCGAAATCGAGGACCGCTTTTTCGAGACCGAGGGTGGGTGTGGTTTCTCGGAAGACAGGAAGAGTCTGCATCCTTCGCGGAGGCCGAAGGAACTTTCCAATCGGTTCGTGGGTCTCCTGAGGTAAAGGAGGGTGCCCATGAAGATTCCCACGGTGGTGGTTTCCGCGGTCTTGGTCGGTTTGTTGACGATTCCGATGGCGACGGGCTGTCCGTCTCATGACGATCTCGGTCTTTGGGAGCTGGTTCGGCGCTCTGATGCCGTGGCCATCGTTCGCGTGACCGAAGTGCAGCGGGAGTCCTCATTCGACGTAGCCCGACTTCAGAGAATCGTCGCCGCGGCCGGCGTTGGGTTGTCAGGCTGGATCAAGGAAGTCTCTTTCGATGCGGCCCTCCTTTTGGAGGACGTGGCGAGGGAGCTCGAGACCGACTTCCCCGTGGATCAGGCTTACCGCGCCGAAGTCGTGGCCGAGGAGGTCCTCGTGGGAAGCCTTCGGGAACGCGAGGAGGTGGGCTTCAATCTCGGCATTCCGTTCTTGCCGGGGGAACGCATGGTGATCTTCTTGGAGCGTCCCGCCGCTGGTCTCCTTTCCGGATTCTCGATCGGGGCCTGGCCCCTGCGTGATGATCTCGAGGCCGCCGACCTCAGGTCTGCGGTGCTGACGGCCAGGGCTTTGTGGGAGTCTGGAAATGCGGAGAACGGGAAGCGAGAGTGGCTGGTTCGAGCGGCGATGCTGCCCTTCGCCCGGCCTTTGGTCGCTCGTCAACTCGCGAGTTCGACGTGGCAGGAGAGAGCGGACGGAGCCATCGGCCGAGAGCTCTCGTACGAGCTCTCATCGGCACAACGAGCTGATCTGGCGTCGGCCTTGATCTCGCGCCCTCGGGCTGACGACTCCTTGTCGTCGCTGCTTCACCTGCTCCGTGAGCATCGCAGCGAGGAGCTCGATCGCTTCGCCCTCGCCATCGCCCTTGCCCTCGATGAAGCGGGCCAAGACCCCACGGCCGACATGCCCTCCCTTGCCTGCGTCGTGATGGCACGCCTCGGAGCCTCCTTCGACTGCCTCGATCCGGTGGCCGGCGATGTCGCCCTCTCGGCCTGGGACGACTTTCGCACCGAGCACGAGACTTCGTTCGATCTTGGGGAAGCGCGCCACCTGGTGAGGAGCGAGCGGACCTGGCAACAGGGTTGGCTCGACCGTCTGAGGCAGCACTACCTTTAGCTGACGGGCCGCTTAGGGTCGCGGCAGCGCGGGTCGAGGGGCCAAGGGTTTGCCTGCCTTGCTGGTTCCGTTCGATACTCCCCGTGTGGACAGAGCCACCCGCAGGCAGGTCATCGCCCGCCGCTTCTCTTTGCCAGGAGGCAAGAATGCTCTTGGGTGAGAGCGCCTGCGCCTACTCATCGGTGCCGTCCTGTTCGTCGCCGTGCCAGGGGAACGAGTGACCACAGAATCCGCGCCCGGGGCGATGCCCCAGCCGGAGGCCGGGAACTGGCATGCCCTGCCCGCTGCGGATCTTCTCGAGGCCCTCGGTACGTCTTCCACCGGACTTAGCCAAGCCGAGGCGGCACGACGACTCGAGCGTTTCGGGCCGAATGAGGGCGCTCCTCCGGAGCGCGATCCCTGGTACCGCATTCTCGGCCGCCAGCTCAGCAGTGTGGTGGTGCTGCTGCTGGCGGTGGCGGCGCTGGTCGCCGCCGCCTTCGGTGAAACCGCCGAGGCGGTGGCTGTTGGTGTCGTGCTGCTGATCAACGTGGTTATCGGCTTCGTCGTCGAGCTGCGGGCTCGCGGGGCGATGGAAGCCCTGGAGGATTTGGAGGTTCCCGAGGCGCTGGTGTTGCGCGATGGGCGCGAGCTGGCCCTCGCGGCCCGCGAGCTGGTGCCCGGTGATGTCGTGGTGCTCGCTGCCGGCGACGCGGTTCCCGCCGATTCTCGTTTGCTGGTCGGCTCCGAGCTGAGCACGATCGAAGCCGCTCTCACCGGCGAATCGCTGCCGGTGGTCAAGTCGGTGGACCCGGTCCCCGAGGACACGGTCCTCGCCGAACGCTGCTCCATGGTCTATCGCGGAACGCTGGTCGCCGCCGGCGACGGTCGCGCCCTGGTGGTCGCCACCGGAGGACGGTCGGAGCTGGGTCGCATCCGCGAGCTGTTGGTTTCTCTACGCTCCGAGCCGACTCCCCTCGAGCAGCGGCTGACGGTGCTCGGGCGCCGCATGGTGGTGGTCGCCTTGGGGTTGGGGGCGGTGGTTGCCGCGGTCGGGATTCTGCGTGGCAACGAGCTGTGGCTGATGCTCGAAACCGGCCTCGCTCTTGCCATTGCGGCAGTTCCCGAGGGCCTGCCGGTGGTGACCACCATCACCTTGGCTCTCGGTCTGCAGCGGATGGCCGCTCGCCAGGCGTTGGTGAGGCGGTTGCCGGCCGTCGAGACCCTCGGCTCGGCCACCGTGGTCTGCAGCGACAAGACCGGCACATTGACCTCGGGCCGCATGTCGGCCACTACCTTGTGGACCTCTGAGCGGGAGCTCGATCTCGGGGCGCAGCCGGCCGGCAGCGTGCCCACTGCCCGGGCCGCACTTCACTGCGCGGCGCAGGCGAACCGTGCGGCCCTGGATCCCGAAGGTGAAGAGGGTGTCGGCGATCCTACGGAGGTAGCCCTGTTGGCGGCCGCGCGGCGCGCCGGCCTCGAACGCTCCGCTCTGCTCGCGGCCGAGCCGGAGACAGGCGAGGTTCCCTTCTCGAGTCGGCGCATGTTGATGGCGACCTTCCATCGTCCGATCGAGGGTGGTCGGGAAGGCGACGTCATCTACGTCAAAGGCGCGGCCCGGGCTCTGATCTCTCGGGCGACGTCTCTGCTCGGGCCGGGCGCAACGTTGCAGCCCCTCGATGACGCCGGTCGGGACCGTTTGCTCGAAGTCAACGGCGAGCTGGCGGGCCGCGGTCTGCGCGTTCTGGCTTTGGCTCGCGGCACCTTGGCCGCCGGTTGCGCCGCCGACGAAGAGGCCTTGTCGAACCTGACCTTCCTCGGCCTCATCGGTCTCTTCGACCCACCTTCGGAAGGCGTCGCCGAGACCATCGAGGCGCTGCGGGATGCCGGCGTCCGCACCATCATGCTGACCGGCGACCAGGCGCGAACTGCGGAAGCGGTCGGGCGCAGCCTGTCGATTCTGGGCCCGGGCCAACATGTCGTCGATGGCCGGGAGCTGCCCCGCGAGACCGAGGAGCTGAGCTCGACCCTGGCTACCCTCGGCGGACTCAGCCGGGTGACGCCGAAAGACAAGCTGCGGGTGGTGCGAGCCTTTCAACAGGCGGGAGACGTGGTCGCCATGCTCGGCGACGGGGTCAACGATGCCCCGGCACTGCGCCAGGCCGACATCGGGGTGGCGATGGGAGGTCGCGGCACCGACGTCGCGCGCCAGGCGGCAGATATCGTGCTTGCCGACGATCGCTTCGAGACCATCGCCGTGGCCCTGCGCGAAGGGCGCACCATCTTCACCAACATCCGGCGCTTCGTCTTTTACCTCTTCTCCTGCAATCTCGCCGAGATCTTGGTGCTGTTCGTCTCCGGCTTGCTGGGCCTGCCGCTGCCCTTGCTGCCGTTGCAGCTCCTCTGGCTCAACCTGGTCACCGACGTCTTCCCGGCCCTCGCCCTCGCCGTCGAGCCGGCGCCGGCGGGAATCATGAGCGAGCCGCCACGGCCGCCCAGGGAAGGCATTCTGACCCGTGATTTCACCGCTCGCATCGCCGGCTACGCCGTCGTCCTCACCATCGCCACCCTCGGAGCCTTCGTCCTTACTCTCGAGGCCGGCGGACCTGCGGCGACCGAGCGCGCCGTCACCGTCGCCTTCGCCAGCCTCGCCTTCGGCCAACTCTTCCACCTTTTCAACGCCCGCAGCGGAGGCCGGCCGCTCGGCTTGCGGCGCCTTCTGACCAACCGCTGGGCATGGGGAGCCGTCGTGCTGGTGGCGGCTCTCCAGCTCGCGGCACTCTTCCTTCCTTGGTTGCAGAGGCCTCTCGGAACCGTCGCCCTCGAAGCCGGCGACTGGCTGCGGGTGGCTGTGGCTTCCATCCTGCCGCTGCTCGTGGGGCAGGCCTTGGCCTGGTTTCGGCCAAGGAAGGAACGGTAGGTACTACGCCGGAAGCGGCTACGGGATGAGCGCAATGCCGGCGACGACCAACCCCAGAATCGTCATCGGCAGGCCCGCCCAGCGCAGCCTCCTGGCCCGCTCGGGAGTGCAGGCGGCCATGCTGCGTACACCGACCTCGGGTGCGACGAGGTAGAACAGGCCTTTCGCCAAGACGGCCAGCGCCCAGTAGGTCAACAGGGCGCGCCAGCCGAAGAAGACCGGATGAGAGGCGACGAAGAAGGCGCCGACGCCGGCGTGCATGAGTCCGTTGCTCAGTGCGCCGGCGTTGCCCTTTTCTGCCAGGCGGGCGAAGTGCTCACTCCAGGCCTCGGGGTGCAGCCAGTGGGAAATACCGGTGGCGCAGAGGCAGGTTGCGCCGACCAGCTCGACAACGATCGTTCCGTTCACTTCGTTGGGACCTAGTAGCGGCGTCGATATCCTCCTCCCCCTTCGTTGGGATCGAGGTACTGCCTCACCTCGAGGAGGTTTCCCAACTCGAGCTCTTTGTCGTGCAGATCTTGGATGGCCCTTTCGCCCTCTTGATCGTCAATCGTACCAATGGTGTAGGGCTTTCCCGTGATTCGACGGGTACTTTCTGCGATAGGTCTCCAGGTCGGGTAATTGGCGAACAGCGCGTCGAGCTCGTCCTCAACCCAATTTTCATAACCGGTAACCTTGAGTTTCACGGAGGACTCTCCTTTTGGAAAATGGGGCCTCCAACGGCTGTGGAGGATTTAGGGGTTCGGAGTCGTTGCGATCCAAGGACTTCCGGATGGCCTACTTCGGCTGATCGGAGGGATCGCCCAGGAGCAAGATCTCCAGGCCGTACTTGGCTCGCAGTAGCTCGACCTTGCGCTGCAGCGCCTCGACTTGGGCCACCAGCTCCGGCTCGTCGCCGCGGAAGCTCGCCTGCTGCGCGTCGACCACCACTTGCCTCGTCTGGCTCGAGCGCTCGTCGAGGTCGGCGGCCTTCTCTGCCGTCTGCAGGGCGACATACTCCGCCTCCACCAGGGTCTTGGTGGCTTGGGCGTTGGTCAGCCGGGCCTTGGCCAGCTCCTGCTCGACAAGGGCTTTGAGGTAAGCCTCGCCGAGCTCGCGCTTGTTGCCCAACCAAGGCGCCGCTCGGCGCAGCCAGCGGACGAAGCGCCGCCAGCGTTTGCTCTCGCCAGGGGCCTCCGGCAGCTTGGGCCGTCCTTCGTAGATGGCCGCCGGTGGAGACTCCTCCTGGGGCTCCTCAATCATGGATCGCCAGGGAGTGGGATTCGCTGAAGCGGAACTCGACGCCGCTGCCGCTCACCGAGCGAAACAGCCCGGAGAACTCGGCGAGGATCTCGGCCACTACCTCCGGCGGGGCGCTCCCCGGGTCGACCAGGAGCTCGACGGGGGAAGCTGGGGGTTCGGCTGAGGCTGAGGCCTCTTCTTCCATGGGCTCGGCGGGGGCCGGTGCTTTGTCATCCGACCTCTCGGCCTGCTTGGAATCCCCGACCGAGCTAGATTGAGGTGTCGTCGAGCGCTGGGGGCGGGGCCGCGCTTCATTGATATTCAGGGCACGACCACCGAAGGTGGTTTGGTGCAGAGCCTCGATGGCCTGAGCACCGCCCTCGCCATCCATCTCGACGAAGCCAAAACCCCGCGGTCGGCCCGTTTCCCGATCCGTGATCAGGTGAACCGAGTCCACCCTCCCGAACTCGGCAAAGAGGTCCCGAATCTCATCCTCCGTCGCCGAGAACGGCAGGTTTCCCACAAAGATTCGCATTGACAACAAGCCCTCCCCTCAAGCGCAGGCCTCGTCCTTGGACGACCTGCTTCGAACCTCAATAGCTACTCATTTGAGCTACCTTGAAGGATAGCAGTCAAGGTTGCGGAGAACGCAGAGGAAGCCTCGATTCGCGACTCCAAGGTTTGGCGCTGGGCCGACTCAGGACCATGAAAATCGACCATCAAGTGGTGGATTTTCATGGTTGCGGTTGTGTTGAGCACCTGTCGTCATCGAGTGGTACTATTAGTATTACAATCGGACATATCGGGGCGAAGGCCCCGGTTTTGCTGGGCATTTCGAGAATCTTAGGAAGGAGATGACATGGCGTATCGCCTCGGGGTGGACGTCGGTGGCACGTTCACTGACCTGATCCTGATCGACGACGCGAGCGGCGCGACGTTTCGGGTGAAGACACCCTCGACGCCGGCCGATCCGTCGCAGGGTGTGTTGACCGGCGTGCGCCGGATTCTGGACGAGAGCGGCGCCGAGCCCGGGGCGCTCTCCCACGTCATGCACGGCACGACGGTGGCGACCAACGCGGTGCTCGAGGGCAAGGGCTCGCGGGTCGGCTTGATCACCACCCGGGGCTTCGGCCAGATCCTGCACCTGGCGCGCTCCCAGACTCCCGGCCCGCTGGCCGGTTGGATGATCATGATCAAGCCGGAGCCGCCGGCGGCTCTCGAGGACACCCGAGAGGCGGTCGAGCGCATGGATGCTCGCGGCGAGGTGGTGGTGGCCCTCGACGAGGAGCAGGTACGGGCGACGGTGCGCGACCTGGTGGACTCGGGCGTCGAGTCGCTCACCGTGTCGCTGATCAACTCCTACGCCAATCCAGACCACGAGCGCCGCATCGGGGCGATCATCGCCGAGCTCTATCCGGACTTTCCGGTCACCCTGTCCTCGGACGTGCTGCCCGAGTTCCGCGAGTACGAGCGCACCTTGACGGCCTGCATGAACTCCTATGTGCGGCCGAAGGTGGCGAGCTACATCCACAACCTCGAGAGCGCCCTGCGCGACGGCGGGGTCACCGGCTCGGTCAACATCCTGCGTTCGGACGCCGGCCTGATGAGCACCCAGGTGACCCAGGAAAAGCCCGTCTACGGCATTCTCTCGGGACCCTCCGGCGGCGTCGCCGGCGCCCTGGCGGTGGCCCAGCGGGCCGGCTTCGACAACATCCTGACCTTCGACATGGGGGGCACCTCGACGGATGTCGCCCTGTGCGAGAACGGTCAGCCGACGCTGGCGCGGGAGACCGAGCTCGGCCATTTCCGGGTCAAGGTGCCGAGCGTCAACGTGCACTCGGTGGGTGCCGGCGGCGGCTCCATCGCCCACGTTCCGGAGCTCACCAAGGCGCTGCGCGTCGGGCCGCAGTCGGCCGGTGCCGATCCCGGGCCGGCCTGCTACGGCCGCGGCGGCACGGAACCGGCGGTGACCGACGCCAACGTCGTGGTCGGCCACCTGCCGCCGCGCTTGATCGGTGGCGAGATGCAGCTCGATGTCGCCGCCGCCGAGACCGCCGTCGGCACCATCGCCGAGGCTCTCGGTCTGGAGCTCCACGCCGCCGCCCAGGGCATTCTCGACATCGTCAACGAGAACATGGCCGGTGCCCTGCGGCTGGTGTCGGTGCAGCGTGGCTATGACCCGCGGGACTTCGCGCTGGTGGCCTTCGGTGGCGCCGGTCCGCTGCACGCCAATGCCGTGGCCGCCCTGATGGGCGCCTTTCCGGTGTTGGTGCCGCCGGGGCCGGGCCTGCTGTGTGCCAACGGTGACCTGGTGGCCGATTTCCGCGAAGAGTTCGCCCGCACTTACATCCGCAACGTCGACCAGGTGACCCCGGCGGAGGTCGCCGGGGTGCTGCGCGAGCTGGGCGACGAAGCCGACGCCTGGCTCGAACGCGAAGGTGGCCTGGTGGAGCAGCGGCGGGTCGACTACAACGTCGACATGCGCTACTACCGCCAGGGCTACGAGATTCCCATCGCGGTCAAGCCGGGAGAGATCGAAGTGCAGGGTGTCGAGCTGCTGGCGGAGCGTTTCAACGCCCTGCACGAGCAGTTCTACGGCTACCGCATGGACGACACCGTGTGCGAGATCGTCAACCTGCGGGCGGTGGGCGTCGGCTCGGTGCCGGAGCCGCCGACGACCGCCGGCGAGACCATCACCGGTCCCAATCCCGCCGCCGCGGTGGTCGAGGAGCACAAGGTCTACTTCGAGGGTGAGTGGTTGCCGACCCTGATCTACGACCGCTCCCTGCTGCGGCCGGGCAACCGCATCGCCGGCCCGGCGATCGTCACCGAATTCGACTCCACCACGGTGGTGCTCGCCGGCTATGTCGCCGAGGTCGATCTCCACCTGAATCTACTCATCCGTCCCCAGGAGGCCGGCCAATGATTGGCGTCAAGGTAGCCCAGATCCCCGATCTCGAGATCGATTCGGTGACCCTCGACATCATCGAGGGCGCCCTCAAGAACGCTCGCCACGAGATGGACGCGGTGCTCTTCCGCACCGCCATGAGCCCGGTGATCCGCGAGCAGCACGACGAGTTTCCGATGATCACCGATCCCCTCGGGCGGATGGTGGTGGGGCAGTTCGGCTCCTACATCGCCGAGATGATGGAGTCCTACCAGGACACCGTCGAGCCCGGCGACGTCATTCTGACCAACGATCCCTACAAGTGCGGTGGCGCCATCTCCCACGTCAACGATTGGCTGGTGCTGGTGCCGATCTTCCACGACGGCGAGCTGGTCGGCTGGTCGAGCATGTTCGGCCACATGATGGACATGGGTGGTCCGCTGCCGGGCTCCCTGCCCACCGGCGCCAAGTCGATCTACGGCGAGGCGATGATGATTCCGCCGGTCAAGATCTTCCGCCGCGGCGAGCCGGTGCAGGACGTCATCGCGATGATCTTGAACAACGTCCGCATGCCGGAGATGAACCGTGCCGACCTGATGGGCATCGTCGCCGGCTGCCGCACGGCGGAGAAGCGCGTCGTCGAGATCTGCGAGCGCTTCGGCAAGGACGTCTACCTGGCCGCCTGCCAGGCGCTCCTCGACCGCACCTACCGCGCCATGCAGCAGCTCATCCTGCAGAACATCCCGGAGGAGCCGCAGTCCTTCGAGGACTGGGTCGACGACGACGGCCTCGGCCACGGCCCCTACAAGATGAAGCTCACCATCTGGCGCGAGGGGGATCACGCCTACTTCGATTGGAGCGGCACCGACCCGCAAGCCATCGGCCCGATCAATTTCTACCTGAACGAGGGCATGTTCAAGATGTTCATCGGGGTCTACCTGATCATGGTCTTCGACCCCCAGATCTTGTTCAACGACGGCTTCTACCCGCTGCTCCACGTCATCATTCCGGACGGCAGCCTGCTGCATCCGAAGTTCCCGGCGGCCCTCGGCTGCCGCACCCACGCCCTCACCCGTCTGTTCGACGTCCTGGGCGGTGCCCTGGCGCGCAAGGCTCCGGAATACACCACCGCGGCGGGCTATGGCACCTCGCCCTACATGCTCTACTCCGGCTTCGACGGCCGCGGCGACTTCTTCTACCTGATGGAGATCTCATACGGCGGCATTCCGGGCCGACCGGTGGGTGACGGCATGGACGGCCACTCCTGGTGGCCGCTGTTCGAGAACATCCCCACCGAGTATCTCGAGTCCTACTACCCGGTGCGCATCGACGGCTACACCACCATCACCGACTCCGGCGGCGCCGGCCTGCACCGCGGCGGCAATGGCATCGAGAAGCGCTACGTCTACCTCGAGCCGGGCGAGGTCTCGATCCACGACGATCGCTGGCTGACCTATCCCTGGGGCATCCTCGGCGGCACGCCCGGGCGGCGCTCGGAAAAGATCCTGCGGCGCGCCGACGGCAGCGAGCAACGGCTGCCCTCGAAGTGCGATGAGGTGGTGGTCGCCGAGGGCGACATGCTGGTCTACCGCACCGCCGGCGGCGGTGGCTGGAAGGATCCCCTCGACCGACCGGCGGAGAAGGTCGAGGCGGACGTCGCCAAGGGGCTGGTGTCGGCCGAGAAGGCCGCTGCCGAGTACGGCGTGATCGTCGGCGATGCCGCCGCCACCGAAGCCCAGCGGGAGAAGCTGCGCACTGCCCGCGGCCAGGTCAAGGACTTCGACCTCGGACCCGATCTCGACGACATCCTCGCTCGCTGCGAGGAGGAGACCGGCTTGCCGGCGCCGGTGCGCCAGGAGCCCCTCGCCTGGGCTCCGATGGAGACCGCCGAAGAGGCGATGGCGCGGGTGCGGGCGCAGGACGAAGGGCGGAAGTCGTGAGGCCTTCCGCCTTCGTCCGCCGTTTCGCGCTGCTGGTGGCCCTGCTGCTGATGGTGCCGCTTCTGATGGTGCCACCGGCCGCCGCCGATCACCACGCCGAAGCGGACCTCGATGCCGACCTGGCCCAGATGATGGAGTGGTTCACCGGCGAGTTCGACAACTTCTGGCAAGCCCGCACGGAGAAGGCCGAGGAGGTCGAAGAGCCGCATGGCCGCATCCACTCGATCTTCGCGCCGGTGAGCTGGCCGGAGCTCGGCGAGCACGTCTTCTACGTGCAGCAGTACGCCGACGGTGATCCGGACAAGATCTATCGTCAGCGTCTCTACAGCTTCCGGCCCAACGCCGAGGAAAAGGCCATCGAGCTGGTGATCTATGCGCCGCCGGACCCGGCGGCGGTGAAGGACGCCCACCTCGATTCGTCGAAGCTCGAGGGGATCGAGGTCTCCGACCTCAAGAGCTACCCCGGCTGCGAGGTCTACTGGCAGCGCCGCGATGATCATTTCGTGGGCTTCACCAAGGAGGGCGCCTGCCGGGTGGTGTCGAGCCGCTCCGGCCGCACCTTGGTGATATCCGACGACCTCAAGCTCACCGCCGACGAGATCTGGATTCAGGATCGCGCCGTCGACGCCGAAGGCAACTACGTCTACGGCCACAAGGGCGGGGTGCCGCACAAGCTCAACAAGGTGCGCTGGTTCGAGTGTTGGGCGGCGGCCCCCAAGGGCGAAGCCCCGAAGGAGGGCGAAGGCAAGCAGGAGTGGGACCTCTGGCGTCCGATCCGGCTTCACGACCAGGGCGGCAGCAAAGTGCTCGAGCCCGAGGACGAGCGGCCGGCGCGCTACACCGTCGAGCTCTTCCAGGCGACCTACTCGGGCGAGAACACGGTGCCGGTGCTCGAGCTGGCGGTGCGCGAAGAGGGCCAGGAGAAGTCCATCGCCTACGCCTGGACCGAGCCCGCGTCGCAGCGCATCGGTATCAACCTGAGAACGGTGCAAATCGGCTGCAAGCAGCAATGATCCGCCCCGGGAAGGCCGTCCTGGCGGCGGCCTTGTGGGTCGGCCTGGTGGTGTCCGGTCCAGCGTCCGCCGAGGAGAAAGCCAGCTCCGTCGCCGAAGAGTTCGGCATGGGTGGTTTTCACGAGCTGGTGATCGTGGTCCACGACCGCGAGCGGGTCGCCGCCGCCTGGCGCGAGGTCGCCGGCTGGAAGGAAGTGGCTCGCGGTGCTCTGGCGCCGGAGGTGGTCGCCCTCTGGGGTTTGCCCGCGGGCACTCGGGGCGAGGAGACGGTGCTCGGCAACCCCGGCACCGACCGCGGCTTCCTGCGCCTCGTCGAGCTGACGGCGCCGGCAGACTTGCGGGACGGTCCGCGTCGGTTGATGCGTCCCGGCCAGCAGAGCTGGGACACCGGTGGCATCTTCGACTTCAACGTTCGGGCCATCGACGTCACCGCGTCGCTCGAACGGCTGCAGCGCTTTGGCTGGGACGCCATGTCCGAGCCGGTGGAGTTCACCTTCGGGCCTTTCACCGTGCGCGAGGTGCTCGCCCGCGGTCCCGACGGCATCGTCGTGGCGATGATCGAGCGGGTGGCGCCAACGCTCGAAGGCTGGCCCCATCTCGAGCGCCTGAGCCGGGTGTTCAACGCCACCCAGATCGTGCGTGACTTCGACACCGCCCTGGCCTTCTACCGCGAAGCCCTCGGTTTCGAGATCTACCTCGAGCATCACGGCGCCAGCAAACAGCCGGGGCCCAACGTTCTCGGCCTGCCGCACAACCTCGCCACCGAAATCCCGCGCCGGGTCGCCATCCTCAGCCCGGCCGGCGACAACGACGGCTCGGTCGAGATTCTGGCCTTCGAAGGGGCGGTGGGTAGCGATTACTCGGCCCGGTCCCAGGCGCCCAACCTCGGCATCCACTCGATGCGTTTTCCGGTCCGTCGCCTCGACGCCTACCTGGCTCGCCTGGCGGAACACGGCATCCAGCCGGTCGCTGCGCCGCGCACGGTGACGATCGAGCCCCTCGGCCAGGTCCGGCTGACCGCCGTGCGCTCTCCCGAGGGTGCCTGGATCGAGCTCTACGAACCGCTGCCGTGAGCCTCGCCACGGGGCTCAGATCGTGCAGCCTCGCTGCAGTCGGCCTCGCCTTTGCCTGGTCGCCGGCGGCCGGCGACTGGCCGCAGCTCCGCGGCCCCGATCGATCGGGTGCGGTGAATCTTGGAGATGCGGAAGCCGCCCTGCCGGCTTGGGATGACGGTCGCCCGCAGGAGCTCTGGCGCGTCCCTCTCGGACCTGGATTCTCGGCGGTGACGGTCGTCGGCGACGGTCTCTTCACCCTTTTCGGCGCCGAGGGCAAGGAAGTCCTGGCGCGCTTCGAGGGCGCCACCGGTCGCGAGCTGTGGCGACGGGAGGTCGGGCCTCTCTTCGAGGAGACCTGGGGCGACGGGCCGCGCTCGACGCCGGCGGTGGCCGGGGACACGGTGTTCGCGATCGGATCCGGAGGAACGCTGGTCGCCGTCGCGGCGGAGGACGGTCGCGAGCGCTGGCGTCGTGAGCTGGTCGCTTCGAAGGCTCCGCGCTTCGGCTACAGCCCGTCGCCGTTGGTCTCGAACGGCCGCGTGATCGTCGAAGCCGCGTTGGGTGAAGCTGGGCTGGGTGCTGGCCACCTGATGGCCTTCGACGCCGCCACCGGCGCGCCGGTTTGGTCGGCCGGCGAAGGGGCCGTGGGTTACTCCTCGCCGTTGGTGCTGGGCGACGGCGATCTGGCTTTTCTGTTGCGCGACCGGGTGCAGGCGATTTCTGATCGAGGCGAGGAGCTCTGGAGCTGGACCTTCTCCGGCGGCTCGCCGATCGACCTGCCGATCGCCATGCCCTTGGCTCTGGCGCCGAATCGGCTGTTCGTCGCCCATCGGGCCGATGGCGGCAGCGCGCTGCTGGGCCTGTCGCCGGCGGGACCGCCCAAGGTGCTCTGGGAGAGCCGTTTCTTTGTCAACCACTTGAGCTCGGCGGTGGCGGTGGGCGGCGATCTCTACGGTTTTCACAACGCCACCCTGGCGGCTGTCGAAGGGTCTTCGGGTTCGATCGCCTGGCGCCTGCGCGGGCTCGGCAAGGGCTCCCTGATCGCCGTCGGTGATCATCTGCTGGTGCTCAGCGACCGCGGCGAGCTGCTGCAGATGAAGGCCGGCCTCGAGGCCGGCCGGATCCTCGGGCGTTTCCAGGTCCTCGACGGCAAGACCTGGACCGCCCCCAGCTACTCCGACGGCCGCCTCTACCTGCGCAACCACCATGAGCTGGTCGCCCTCGACCTGCGTCGCCTCGTGGCCGTCGATCCCTCTACTCCCAAGCCCCGCGCCCTGGCGATCGAAAAGCGGCCCCGGTCCGAGGAGCCTGCCGAGCTCGATCTCCCGGCCCTTCTCGACCGCCTGGTGGAGGCCTTGGGCGGCGCCGAGCGACTGCGCATCGTGAAGTCCTTGAGCCTCGCCGGACGCTATGCCTTCAACAGCGAGATCGGAAGCTTCGAGATCGTGCACCAGCGGCCGGATATTCTGCGCCGCATGGTGACCCTCGGCGGTGAAACGACTCTCGAGACCTACGATGGCGAGATCGCCCGAACCGGAGGGGCGCCGCTGGGGGCCGAGCGCGCCGCCCTGCTAGCGGCCGATGCGGTCTTTCTTCCGGCACCGGCGGCAGCACACCTCGCTGGCTGGCCGATCGCGTCTCGCGGGCGAGTGGAAGCTGCCGAGGGCGAGCTCATCGAGGTCGAGGTCACCCTGCCCGGCGGTACTCGCGAGCGCTGGCGCCTCGATCCGGAAACCGCCCTGCCGCGCCAGCGCTCGTCACATACCTGGGCCTACGACCGTGCCTGGGACCTGGTGACCCGCTACTCCGACTACCGCCGGGTTGCGGGGCTGCGGCTTCCCCATCGCATCGAAGAGGAGTTTTCTTCTCTCTATCGGCTGTTCGAGGTGGAGACCGTCACCGTCATCAACAAGAAGGCGCCGCAATGAACGCCGTCGGCGAAATCCTCGCTTCCACCGTCGTGGTGTCGGACCTCGAGCATTCCGCTCGGGTCTACGGCGAGTGGCTGGGTCTCGAAGTCGGTGAGATCGGGACCATCGAGAGCGATCTGGCCGTCGCCTGGAGGGCGCCGGCAACAGCGGGCCGGCGCTGCGTCGACCTGTGGCCCTCGAGCGGTCGTCCGGTGCCGATTCGCCTGGTCGAGGTCCCCGAGTCGGCCGCCCAGTACCGCACCCTGCGCAGCTACGGCTGGGCCGCCCTCGAGATCACGGTGCAAGACGCCGACGCCCTCGCCGCCCATCTCGCCGACAGCCCCTTCCGAGTCTTGGGGCCGCCCAAAGAGCTCGCCTTGACCGACCGTTTCTACCCCTTCCAGGTGGCCGGTCCCGATGGCGAAGTGCTCTACCTCAACGAAGTGCGCGGCGATCTCGAAGACTTCGATCTACCGCGCGCCGCCTCACCCGTCGATCATCTCTTCATCGCTGTCCTGGCGAGCCCGAACCTCGAAGAGTCCCTCGCCTTCTACCGCCGCCTCGGCTTCGCCACCGGCGACGCGGTTCCCATCGCCTACACGATGATCAATCAGGCCTTCGGCTTCCCGGCCGATCGCACCCATGAGCTGGCGATGGTTCATCACGGTCGGCGCGTCAATGTCGAGGTCGATCAGTACCCGGCCGAAACCGAGCCGCGGCCCACCCCCCAAGGCCTCCTTCCCGGCGGCATCGCCTGTATCTCCCTCGCTGTCGAGTCTCTCGGTTCCCTGCCCGTCGTCCCTGCAGGCCCCATTCTTCAACGTCCTGAACCGCCGTTTGGCGGGCGCCGTTCGCTGGTTTTGCAAGGAGCCGCGGGTGAAATGGTCGAGCTGGTGGAGGTCCGGGGCGGCAGAGAAGCCGTTGGTGCAACGGCGCGGCACGAAGCCGAAACGCCCGCATGATCCTCTGTCAGCCTACGCGTCGGCCCGTTCCGGGCGGAGGCACAACTCGCCTTCGGCTCAAACAGATGCCTCCGCTGATCCTCCACGAGCCGAGTCTCGGACTGAAGAGATCTTTGCCTGCAGGCTCAGGCTTCGTGCCGCGCCGTCACACCAACGGTCGGACCGCTTCCTTTGCCCTCAACGGAGCTCGAGCATGTTTCTCTAACCTCAAAATGCTCATCTTCGGGGCCGATCTCAGAAACGTGTTCAAGAGCGCGGTTCGGATTCCCCAACTGCTGGATATGTGGGGAAACGGTAGCGGTGGTTTCGGGGTCTCGCGGCGCATCCTGGGCTTCGCGGACAGGGGCCCTGAGAGTCCGAGCCTCAGGCCTGCGGAGGCATCCGTCGTTCTCTACCTCCGGAAGCCGATCCAGGAAAGGGATGGACGGTAGCCGTGGCTTCGGGGTCTCGCGGTGTCGCCTGGGCTTCGCGGGCAAGGGCCCTGAGAGTCCGAGCCTCAGGCCTGTGGAGGAAAAGCGGAGGCATCTGTTTGAGCGAAGCGAGTTATGCCTCCGCCCGGAACAGGCCGACCGGGAGTCCGAGACTGGTTCACGCGGAGCCTCCGCGAAGCCGCGAGACCCCGAAGCCACGGCGGATGAATCGCTCTCGGCACCTCAGCGAATCCACGAGCCTTCCAACCTCTCCCAGCCGCAGGATCCATAGATGATCCTGCATGTTAAGTTCTCGACCGCAGACCGGGCCAACCTCAACCGGCTTTGGAGGATCTCCCGCATGCTTCGAGAACGCACCGCCTTGCCCTTCCTCACCCTAGTCCTACTGCTGGCGCCCGCGGCCCAAGCCGCCGACGTCACCGAATTCGTCCTCATCGACGCCACCAACGACCAGGCCATCGCCGCCTTCGACCCTCTCGAAGACGGTGCCACCCTCGACCTGATTCTGCTACCCACCGACCAGCTCAACATCGAAGCCCGGGTCGACGGCGCGGTCGGCAGCGTGGTGTTCTCCCTCACCGGGGTCGCGGGCGAGAACCGCACCGAGAACGTCGCCCCCTATGCCCTCTTCGGCGATTCGGGCGGCGATTTCAACGCCTGGACCGCGATCCCCGGGGATTTTCGCCTGACGGCGCAGAGCTTCTCGCAGAGCAATGGCGCCGGAACCGCGGGAGTCGAGCGGGTGATCGACTTCTCGATCATCGATGGTCCGTTGCCTCCGGACGGTGACGGCTCCGTCGAGGTCTTCGGCGGCGAGGCGGGCGCACCGACCGCCATGCGCCGCTGGCACCGCGTCACCCTCTCCCTCGCCGGCCCCGGCGCCAGCGAAACCTCGAGCCCGAACCCGTTCCTCGACTACCGCCTGCAGGTCGAGCTCACCGCACCGGACGGCCGCCTGTTCAACGTACCCGGCTACTTCGCGGGCGATGGCGTCGGCGGCGCTGTCGGCAACCGCTGGCTGGCCCACCTGGCGCCGGACATGGTCGGAACCTGGCTCTATGAGGTCTCGCTGCGACAGGGGGCGGAAGTGGCGGTCGATCTCGCCGACACCGCCGGCGCGGCGGTGATGCCCTACGACGGCACCTCCGGTAGCTTCACGGTCAGCGAGTCGACCGCCGTCGCGCCGGACCTCAAGGCTCCGAATCGCGGCCTGATCAAGAATCGCGGTCACCACTACCTGACCGATTCCCAGGGCAGGGTGTGGCTCAAAGGCGGCCCCAACATTCCCGAGAACCTGCTCGGCTACACCGGCTTCGACAACACGCCCAGCGCCGGTCACGACTTCGATGCCCACCTCGGCGACTGGCGGCCCGGAGATCCGGACTGGAACGGCGGCGCCGGTCGTGCCCTGATCGGTGCCCTCAACTACATCGCCGACCGCGGCGCCAACGTCGTCTACTTCCTGCCGATGAATCTCTTCGGCGACGCCAACGACACCTTTCCCACCATCTCCGGAGCCGCCAAGACACGCTACGACCTGTCGAAGCTGGCGCAGTGGGAGATCGCCTTCGGCCATGCTCAGAGCCGCGGCATCTTCCTCCACTTCGTGCTCGCCGAGACCGAGAGCGGCAACGAGAACTACCACGACGGCGGCGACTTGGGTCCGGAGCGTAAGCTCTACTACCGCATGCTGAACGCCCGCTTCGGTCACCACAACGGCCTGGAGTGGAACCTTGGTGAGGAAAACGACTACGGCACCGCCAAGCGCGAGGAGTTCGCCGCCTACCTCAAGGCCATCGACCCTTACGATCATCCGGTGACCACCCACACCCACGGCAACCAGTACGAAGGTTTCTACGCGCCGCTGCTGGGCAACGGCGACTTCGACCTGACCTCCTTCCAGGGCAACACCTCGCGGCGCGCCATGTTCGATCTCGCCGCCGACTGGCGTCAGCGCTCGGCCGCCGCCGGGGCGCCCTGGATGGTGAGCTTCGACGAGCCGCAGAAGATCGAGAACGACGTCACCGACCAGGCCGCCGGCTACCCGCATGGCCGTCGCGACAAGCTCTGGCCGCTTTTTCTCGGCGGTGGCGGCGGCTTCGAGTGGTACGTGCAGCAGGACGGCGGCGGGCACAGCTTCGATCAGGCGATCGACGACTTCGCGGCCCTCGACGCGGCGCTCACCTGGACCGGCCACCTGCTGGCTTTCCTGGGTGATCTGCCCTTGCTGCAGATGACCCCGGACCGCTCGCTGGTGTCGTCGAGCGCTTCCGGCGAGGCCTATGCCCTCGCCCTCGAAGGCGAGGTCTACGCCCTCTACCACGATCGCGCCGGCGGTCCCCTGTCCCTCGATCTCACCGCGGTCTCGGCCTCCGACACCTTCACCGTGCGCTGGTTCGATCCACGCCTCGGCGGCGCCCTTCAGATCGGCTCCGTCGCCGAGGTGACCGGTGGCGCGGTGGTCGACCTGGGCAGCGCGCCACACACCGCGGCGAATGACTGGGCCTGCCTGGTGACTCGCAGCGACGATCTGCCCTTCGCCGATGGCTTCGAGTCCGGCGACACCACCGCTTGGGACGCCACCGTCGGAGGCGGCCCATGAGACGACATCCGGCGCCTAGCAGGCTGCATAAAATGTCGTCGGCAGCCTGCTCCCGGGCCCGAGAGGGCCCGGCGGCGGCTCAGCCGCCGCGACGGAAGAGGAGGCCCAAGAACCCCGCTTCTTGGGCCGGAGAGGGGCGCTCAGCCCGGGACGCGCAGTCAGGGGCGCGCAGCCCCTCTCGAAACAAATGACTAGCAGCGCTGGAAAAGTTCAGGTTCGAGGACTTCCGGCCCGCGTGGGACCCCGAGCCCAGCGGGCGAGGCGGCGCCGAGGGCGCCGAGGACGGGGGTGAAGGCGCGCGACATGCGCGAAGCCGGGCCGCGTAGGCCTGAGGGGGGCGCCTTTTAGCCCCCCTGGCCGGGCGCCCCTGAAATAAACAGCAGGTGCTGAATAAGCCGCCACGCGGCTTTTTCAGCAACCTGCTCGCAGGCGCGAGGACCGACCATTACCGATTTCGACCTGCTGATCGTTGGTGCCGGCACCGCCGGCATGCCCTGCGCCCTGGCGGCGGCTGGCGCCGGTGGCCGGGTGCTGCTGGTGGAAAAAACCGACGTCGTCGGCGGAACGCTGCACCTCTCGGCCGGTCATCTGGCGGCGGCGGGGACTCAGCGTCAGCGTCAGCACGGCATCGAAGACCACCCCGATCTTCACTTCGCCGAGGTGATGCGGATCAGCCGCGGCCGGGCCCGCCGCGATCTGGTGCGGCGTGCCGTCGACCTCGCGCCAGAAACCCTCGACTGGCTCGACGACCACGGCTTCGACTTCGCCGACGACTGCCCGCGCATCGTCCACGGCCACGAGCCCTACGACGTCGCCCGCACCGTCTACGGAAACGACGAGGCGCGCTCCATCCTGGCGGTGTTGGCGCCGCTGCTCGAGCTCGAGGAGCGGCGTGGTGGTGTCGAGGTGCGGTTGGCGACGGAGGTCGAAGAGCTGCTCACCGATGCGGCGGGGGCGGTGGTGGGCGCTCGCCTGCGTGGGCCCGGTGGCGCTGCGGAGGTGCGCGCCGCGGCCACCGTGCTCACCTGCGGCGGCTTCGGCGCCTCGCCGCAGCGCTTCGCCGAGCTCCACCGGCGACCCCTGGTCTCGGCAGCGCGGCTCTCGTCGACTGGCGACGCCTTGGTCCTCACCGCCGGGCTCGACGCCGCCGTCACCGGTGAGGATTGCTACATCCCGACCTTCGGCGGCCTGCCCGCGATCGACGATCCGGGCCGCGTGCAGTGGCACGACCGGCCGCGGCTGGTGGCCTCCGAGCGGCCGCCGTGGGAAATCTATGTCGGCCGTTCCGGCGAGCGCTTCGTGGCCGAAGACGAACCCTCGATCCACGCCAAGGAATCGGCCCTGGCGGCGCTGCCGGACCTCACCTTCTTCCAGGTCTTCGACGAGATCGGTATCGCAAGCTCGCCGGAGATCGTCGCCGGCTGGACCGCCGGGGATCTGCGCCGGGCGGCCGCCGAGCGCCCCGGCGTCTTTGTCGGCGATACGTGGCAAGCGCTCGCCGCCCGGGCCGGCATCGACGCCGCCGGCCTGGTGGCCGCCGTCGAGTCCTACAACCGCGCCGTCGCGACTGGCGACGACCCGACCTTCGGCCGCCGGCACCTGCCGGCCGCTCTCATAAAGCCGCCCTTCTACGCGCTGCAAAACCACGGCATCACCTTGATCACCTTCGCCGGCCTCGACGTCGACGAGGGTCTCGCCGTTCGGCGCGCCGGCGGCGGTGTCATCCCGGGTCTCTATGCCGCCGGCGAAGCCCTCGGGGCGGCCGCCACCTGCGGCAAGGCCTTCTGTGGTGGCATGATGTTGACGCCGGCCCTGAGCTTCGGCCGCTGGCTCGGCGAGCGCCTGGTTCGCCGCCCCTGACCTGTTCCGAGCGTCGGGTCGCAAGTGCCTGCCTGCGAAGGGCATCGGCAGTAGATGATCTAATGTTATAACTATGCTACATTTGTGGGATCGGGGACTGATTTGATGACCGAAGAAACACAGCCGAAGGGGCCCCTCGCGGGGTTGCGAGTGATCGACGCGGCGACGCTGTTCGCCGGTCCCCTCGCCGCCACCCTGCTCGCCGACTTCGGGGCCGACGTCATCAAGCTCGAGCATCCCAAAGGTGATCCGGTGCGCCTCCACGGTCACCGCAAGGACGGCGTCAACCTGTGGTGGAAGATGATCGGTCGCAACAAGCGCACCGCGACCCTCAATCTCAGCCAGGCGCGCGGCCAGGAGTTGATGCGCCGGTTGGTGACCAGCGCCGACGTCTTGATCGAGAACTTTCGGCCCGGCACCCTCGAGCGCTGGGGCCTGGCGCCGGAGACGCTGCACCAGCTCAATCCGCGGCTGGTGATCGTGCGGGTCACCGGCTTCGGCCAGATCGGGCCTTACCGCAACCGGCCCGGATTCGGCACTCTGGCGGAGGCGATGAGCGGCTTCGCCGCGATCACCGGCGAGCCGGACGGCCCGCCGACCCTGCCGCCCTTTGGCCTCGCCGATGGCATCACTGCACTGGCCACCGCCTCGGCCACCATGTTCGCTCTCCACGGCCGCGGTCCCGAGGGGGGCGGCCAGGTGATCGACATGGCGATCATCGAGCCCATCTTGACCATCCTCGGTCCTCAGCCCACCTGGTTCGATCAGCTCGGCGTGGTGCAGGAGCGGCGCGGCAATCGCTCGGTCAACAACGCGCCGCGCAACACCTACCGCACCGCCGACGGCCACTGGGTGGCGATCTCGACCTCGGCTCAGAACGTCGCCGAGCGGGTGATGCGCCTGGTGGGACATCCGGAGGTCATCGCCGAGCCCTGGTTCGCTTCCGGTGCCGAGCGGGCGAAGCACGCCGAGGCGCTCGATGCGATGGTCGGTGGCTGGATCGCCGAGCGGCCGCGGGACGAGGTGGTGCGCGCCTTCGAAGAGGCGCAGGCGGCGGTGGCGCCGATCTACGACATCCGCGACATCTACCAGGATCCCCAGTTCCAGGCCCTCGACACCATCACCACCGTCGAGGACGACGAGCTCGGCCCGCTGCGCATGCAAAACGTGCTGGCGCGCTTCTCGGCGACGCCGGGGAGCATCCGCTGGGCCGGCCGCGCCATCGGGGCCGACAACGCCGAGGTCTACGGCGAGCTCGGATTGGGGGCGGAGGAGCTCGCCGACCTCGCTGCCGGGGGTGTGCTGTGAGCGCCGCCGGTGCCGGATTGTCGGCGCGCTCCTACCTGTTCGCGCCGGGCAATGACGAGCGCTTGCTCGGCAAGGTCTTCGATGCCGGTGCCGACGCCGTCGTGCTCGATCTCGAAGACGCTGTGCCGGTGGCCCAGAAAGCGCGCGCGCGCGACTTGGTGGTGGCGGCTCTCGCCACTCGCGACACGACCGCCGGACCGCAGGTGTGGGTGCGCATCAACGGACTCGACAGCGAGCTGTGGCGCCACGATGTCGCGGCCCTTGCGGAGCTGCCCTTGACCGGATTGCGAGTCCCCAAGGCCGAAGATCCGCAGGCGGTGGCCGGGCTGGCGGCGACTCTCGGCGAAAGCTCGGCTGTGCGCCTGACCCTCACCATCGAAAGCGCCCGCGGTGTGCTGGCGGCCGGCGAGCTGGCGGCGGTGGAGCGGGTCGACCGCTTCGCCTTCGGGGCGGCGGACTATGTCGCCGACGTGGGCGCCGACGGCGCCGATCCGCGCGCCACCCTGTGGGCCCGCTCGCGGCTCGTCGCCGTCTCCGCGGCTCACCGCCTGCTGCCGCCGATCGCGCCGGCCTACACCGCCCTCGCCGACGAGGCCGGCCTCGAGGCCACCACCCGCGAGGCCAAGGCACTGGGCTTCTTCGGTCGCTCCTGCCTCCACCCGCGCCAGCTCGCCACGGTGCACCGGGTGTTCACACCGACGGCGGAGGAGATCGCCGCCGCGCGCCAGGTGGTGGCGGCCCTCGAGGCGGCCCGGGCCGCCGGTCGCGCCGTGGCGGTGGACGCGAGCGGCCGCTTCCTCGATCCGGCGGTGGTGCGTCGCGCCGAGCGGGTTTTGGCTCTCGCCGAGGCCTTCGCCGCGGAGCCGATTCCGCAGGGGTTGGTGCGATGAAGCTCTGGCAACGGCTGGCGGCGGCGCGGGTGATCGACCTCGCCCAACCCCTCGAGGCGACCATGCCGGTGTCGCCCAACCATCCCGGCTTCAAGCTCGCCTTGATGCGGCGCCACGGTGACGCGGTGCGCGCCGACGGCGGCTCCGCCGCCAACGAGATGATGCTCTTGGGCGGCCACAGCGGCACCCACATCGACGCTCTCTGTCACGTCTCCCACGACGGCCGCCTCTACGGCGATGAAGATGCCCAGGCGGCGCAGCAGGGCGGCCGCTTCCGGGTCCACGGCGTCGAGACCATCGCGCCCTGCTTCTGCCGTGGCGTCATGCTCGATCTGGCCGGCCTCCTCGGTGTGCCGGTGGTCAGCCCCAGCGCGCCGATCACCGCCGATCACCTCGCCGCCGCGGCCGAACGACAGGGGGTCGAGGTACGCGCCGGCGATGCGGTGCTGCTGCACACCGGCTGGACCGCCCACTGGGGGGACGCCAAGACCTTTCTCGGTGCCGAGGGCGGGGCGCCGGGTCCCGATCCATCGGCGGCCCGCTGGCTGGTGGAGCGCCGGATTCGTCTCAGCGGTGCCGAGACGGTGGCCTACGAGCACATCCCGCCGGGGCGCGGCCACGCTCTCTTGCCGGTGCACCGCATCTTTCTGGTCGAGGCCGGCATCCACATCCTCGAGATGATGAATCTCGCCGAGCTCGCCGCCGACGGCATCAGCGAGTTCACCTTCGTGCTGACGCCCCTCAAGGTGGTCGGTGCCACCGGCGTTCCGGTGCGTCCCCTGGCCCTGGTCGAGGAGGCCTCGTGAGCAGCCCGACTCTCGCTCAGCAGCTTGCCGAGATGGTCGCCGGTGTCTCCGCCGAAGCGCTGCCGGCGGCGGTCGAAAGCAGCCTGCGGGAGCGCATTCTCGACACCGTCGGGCTGTGCCTGGCGGCGCGGCCGCTGCCCACCAGTCCGATGGCCCACGCCGTCGCTCAGCAGTGGGGTGGCTC
This sequence comes from Acidobacteriota bacterium, assembly GCA_039028635.1. Lineage (NCBI taxonomy): Bacteria > Pseudomonadati > Acidobacteriota > Acidobacteriota bacterium. The sequence goes on along the minus strand of JBCCHV010000010.1, from coordinate 47,870 downwards.
TCCGGAGGCCCGCCTGATCGGCTGGCCGGAGCGCCTGCCGCCGGCGGCCGCCGCCTTCGTTAACGGCGTTCTGGCCCATTCCCTCGATTTCGATGACACCCACCTGCCCTCGGTGCTCCATCCGAGCGCCGCTCTGGTGCCGGCGGGGCTGGCCGTCGGCGAGGCGGTGGGGGCGACTTTGCCGGAGCTTCTGGCGGCCCTCGCCGGTGGCTACGAGGTCGACATCCGCACCGGCATGGCGGCCTACGATCGCGAGCTCGGCAACTCGGTGTTCTTCGAGCGCGGCTGGCACGCCACCTCGATCTGCGGTGCCCTTGGGGCCGCCGCCGTCGCGGCGCGCCTCTTCGGCCTCGGCGCCGACGGCATCGCCCACGCCCTCGGCATTGCCTGCTCGATGGGGGCCGGCATCATCGAGGCCAATCGCGCCGGCGGTTCCGTCAAGCGTTTGCACTGCGGCTGGGCGGCCCATGCCGGGGTGGTGGCGGCGCAGTGTGCCCGCGCCGGCGTCACCGGTCCGCCGACCGCCCTCGAAGGGCGCTTTGGCTTCTACCAGGCCTACTGCGGCGGCGCCCTGGTCGCCGACGAGATCACCGCCGGTCTGGGCCGCGACTGGTCGATTCCGGGGATCTTCTACAAGCCCTATCCGGCGAATCACTTCACCCACGCCGGCATCGACGCCGCTCGCTCCCTGCGCGGCGAGATCGACCCGGCGGCGATCGAGCGCATCGATCTCGGAGTGGCCAGCCCGACCTTGCGCACCATCGGCGAGCCGCGGCACGAGAAATTGCGCCCGCAGTCCGGCTACCACGGCCAGTTCAGCGGTCCCTTCACGGTCGCCGCGGCGCTCCTGGGGGGCGGCGGCCTCGGCCTGTGGCTCGACGACTTCAGCGACGACAAAGTGCGCGATCGGCGCTACCTCGAGATCGCCGACAAGGTGCATTGCTATGCCAACGCCGAGTGCGACGCCATCTTCCCGAACCAGTTCCCGGCGGTGCTGACGGTGACCACCGCCGACGGCCAGGTGATCGAGCGCAAGGTGCTCGCCAACCGCGGCGGCCCCGACAATCCGTTGAGCATCGATGAGCTCAAGACCAAGTTTTTCGCCAACGCCGGTCGCCTCCTCGACGAGGCGACGGCGCAAACCCTGGCGGCGTCGATCCTCGATCCGTCGCCGCGTCCGGTGGGAGAGCTGCTGGCTCCCCTCGACGACGCCGTTTTCCGGGAGATCGCTGCCGAGGCGCCTCCCACACCGTCCGCGATCCACTCCTGAACAGCTTTTTCGCAACCCTGCCCTTGGAGGAGGACCGATGTCCAAACGACCGAACGTCAAAACCCGGACCGAGAAGAAGGTGGTCCGGGAGACCGAACGAAAGCGCAAGGCGCGCAACGCCGAGATGAAAAAGGCGAGCAAGGCGGTCAAGGTCGGGAAGGTACCCGAGCCTTACATCCTGAGCTTCAGCCGCGGCCCCGTCGAAGGTGACCTGCCGCGCGGCGTGGCGCAGTGGATCGAGGAAGAGGCGGCGGATCAGAGCAAACACTACAAGCGCATCTATCGCGAGGTGGAGAAGCTGGCGCCGCTGCGCGACGAGTGGGTCAAGGAGTTCCTCGCCCGCATCAGCGGTCCGCGTGGGTTCTCGGTCCACGCCGGCACCCGCCGCACCATTCCGAAGCGTGAGCTGCCCAAAAAGCCCCGGCGCCCGTGGCGGGTCGTCTGGTAGAGGAGGTGATGAAGATGGGTCGTCCCCACATCGAGCCGTTGGTCGATCGCGACGTGACGTCGAAGCCGCTGCGCCTGCCCGGTTGGAAGCGCGGCATCACCTACCGCACCCTGAGCATGGACCCGATCAACGGCTCCTGCACCCAGGTGGTCGAGTTCGAAGGCGGCTTCAAGCAGCCGGGCGGATTCTCGAACAGCGAGTTCGAGCTCTTCATCCTCGACGGCAGCCTGACCATTGGCGGCAAGCAATACACCAAGGACCACTACTTCTTCGTTCCTCCGGGCTACCGCATGGATGCCATTTCGACCAAGGAAGGCTGCAAGGCGATCTGGTTCTTCAACGACCACTACCCGGACTGGGTGGCGGCCTCGGCGCATCGCGATCGCAAGGTCAAGAAGAGCGAGTTCATCAGCACCGCGTCGAACGACGAGATCCGCTGGATCGTGCCCATGATGGTGCCCCAGACGGAGCCCGGGGTGTTCATCAAGATCCTGCGCATGGAGGAGATCACCGGCGCCTTCACCGGCCTTTACATCATGGTGCCGGGCTTCTGGCAGGACAACATTTCGTACCACGACTGTATGGAGGAGTCGTACCACATCTGGGGCGAGTCCTGGATGATGCAGTTCGGCTACCTGCCGACCGGTGGCTACTTCTACCGGCCGCCCTACATCAGCCATGGTCCCTTCCAGTGCGAGTACGGCACCTACGCCATCTTCCGCACCGACTCCTGGCTGGTGAATCACTTCCATTTCAACCCCTGGACCAACGTCGAGGAGAACCGCGAGCGGGTGCTCAACAAGGTCAAGGCGCGGCAGCCGCTGCTCGCCGACTGGAGCTACCTCAACCCGAACGAGTTCGTGCCGTGAGGGAGCGCGGTGATGAAGCGCATCGCGCGGGGCGCGCTGACGGCGGCACTGCTGCTGTCGGGCGCCCTCGCCACGGCGGTCGCCGGCTCCATCGAAGCGGGCAGCTCCGAAGGCAGGGCGATGGCCGCTGACCCCAATCGGCCGCCGGGTCCGCCGGCGATGGAGCCCTGGGAGCGCGAGCTCTGGGAGCGCCACATCGGCACCTGGAAGAGCTCCTACACCATTCGCGACGCCGAGGGAAACATCGTCGACCAGCACGAGGCGATCAACGACATCGCCCTCGACTGGGAGCAGAACCTCTACTCGCAGCGCAACATCTACACCCGTGGCGAGGAAACCGAGGTGCGGCGCTACACCGCCCACTGGGAGGGCTCCGAGATGGTGATTCGGGGCAAGGTGCTCGAGGGTCGGGCGCGGGCCTACGACCAGAACACCATCATCCTGTGGTTCAGCAAGCCGTCCCTCGGCGAGGAGACCTACGAGACCATCATTCTCGGCCGGGAGCCCCATCGCGGCCGCTCCATGCAGCACTGGGAGAACGGTGTCTTGGTGCGCACGACGAGCGTCTTCGGCGAAGTCAAGACTTCAGACCTGCCGGCGATCGACGCCGCCGGCCACGACCTGCCGGCGCCAGCAGAGTAGGGCTCGGGAGAGTAGACGTTGAGTCCAGCGACGCCTCCCCTGCCGCTGCTCGCCGAGCGTTCGGTGCCGGACTTCGAGGGCCCCCACGGCTTTCTCGACGGCGAGCCGGAGGATGGTCGGGGGGCGCCCTTCGAAACCGTCTTCCCGGTCACCGGCGAAGTCCTGGCGACGCTGCCGTCGGCGAATCCCGAGGACGTCGACCGCGCCGTCATCTCGGCGCGGCGCTGTTTCCGCCTGGGAAGCTGGCGCCGCCTCGACGGTGAGCGGCGCGCCGAGGTCTTCGAGCGTCTCGCCGAGATCCTGCTGGCGCGTCAGGACGAGCTGGTCCAGCAGATCTTGTTCGACAATGGCAAGACCGCCGGCGAAGCGCGCATCGACGTGCTGGCGGCGGTCGGTGGCTGCCAGCGAGCCGCGGCGCGCTGCCGTCAAGAGGCCGAGCGGCGGCTGCCGGCGGAGCGCGGCGTCGACAAGCTGGTCTGGCGCGAGCCGGTCGGCGTCGTCGCCGGCTTGACCCCCTACAACGCGCCGCTGATGTTCGCCTCCCTGAAGGCGCTGCCGGCCCTGGCGATGGGCAACTCGGTGGTGCTCAAGGTCTCCGAGAGGGCTCCTCTGGTGGCGCGCGAGCTCTGCCGCGCCGCCAGCGAGGCGGGGTTGCAGCCCGGTGCCCTCAACCTGGTCCACGGCGGCGTCGAAACCGCCGCGGCGCTGAGCGCTCACTCGGACGTCGACCTGATCAGCATCACCGGCGGCACCACCGCCGGCACCGCCGTCATGCAGGCGGCGGCGCCGACGATCAAGAACCTGCTCCTCGAGCTGGGCGGCAAATCAGCCCACATCATCCTCGCCGACGCCGACCTCGATCAGGCCGTCGCCGCCGCCGTCGCGGGCATCTTCCGCAACGCCGGCCAGCGCTGCTTCTCGGGCTCCCGTCTGCTGGTCGACCGGCGCATCGCCGACGAAGTCGAAGCCCGCGTCATCGCCGCTGCGGAAGCGCTGGTCGTCGGTGATCCCTTCGACCCGGCCACCCAGGTCGGGCCGATGATCGACCAACGCGCCGTCCAGGCGGCCGAGCAATTCGTCGCCCGCGCCGTCGCCGACGGCGTCCACCTCGCCACCGGCGGCACCCCGGTCCCCGAGCTCGGCGGCGGCAGCTTCTTCCGCCCCACCGTCCTCACCGGCGCCCACGCTCGCTCCTACGCCGCCCAGGAAGAGCTCTTCGGCCCCGTCCTCACGGTGTTGCGCGTCGACGGCGTCGACCAGGCCATCGCCGTCGCCAACGACAGTCCCTACGGCCTGGCCGGCGGCGTCTGGACCGGCGACGAGCCCACCGCCTTGCGCATCGCCCGAGAAGTTCGCTGCGGCTACTTCTGGATCAACACCTACGGCGCCATCTTCGGCGACGTCCCCTTCGGCGGCTACGGCCGCTCCGGCCTCGGCCGCGAAGCCGGCGAGGAAGGCTTCGACGCCTACAGCGAGCAAAAAACCGTCCTCATCGACCGCCAAGGCGGCGCCTCCGCCCCCATGTTCTAGACCGTGGCCGTCCTCCCCCAACCCCCCCAATGGCGCCCTGACTCCGCTGCGAATTCACCACTCGCACTCCCCCTCACCCGTCGCCTTCGGTACCGCGGTCCGGGTGGAGCCCTCTCTCGCCCTAACCTACCGCCACCAAACCGCGCCTTCGAGACCTTCGGTCCGGCCGAGGCTCTGCCTGTCCAAGAGCGGAGCCTGAGCTCGCGGGCAAGCTGTTGGGAGTCCGAGCCCAGGCCCGTAGAGGAAAAGCGGAGGCATCGTGTCTGCCTCTCCACGCTCAGACCTACCCCCACCAATAGCGCCTTCGAGACCTTCGGTCCGGCCGAGGCTCTGTCTGTCCAAGAGCGGAGCCTGAGCCCGCGGGCAAGTACTTGGAAGTCCGAGCTCAGGCCCGCGGAGGAAAAGCGGAGGCATTTGTTTGAGCGCAGCGAGTTATGCCTCCGCCTGGAGCGGGCCGTCCCGGAGTCTGAGGCGCTCCACGCGGGCGCGTTGGCGGAGCGTTGGTCAGGCAGAGCCTCGGCTCTCACCGACAACCGCAATCGCGAATTTCAAAGTCCGAGCCAGTAGAACCCAAGGAGAACCCGACCCATGCGAAAACCAACCTGGCTCCTGGCAACACTCCTCCTGATCCTCGCGACCGGTGTCGCCACCGCAGCTCAAGAAGAAAACCCTTACGAAGGCGCCACCTTCAAACGTGTCACCCTCGTCGTCGCCGACCTAGACCGCGCCCTCACCATCTACCGCGACATCCTGGGCTTCCACCTCGACGGCGTCTCCGAAAGCGGTCCTGACTCCTACTCCTACCCGGTCTTCAAAATCGACCGCGACGCCAAAATCCGCTTCGCCACCCTGAGCGCCGGAACCGAGCAAGTGCGCACCCTCGCCCTCACCGAAGTGCGCGGCATGGAGCTGCCCGAAGCGGGGCGCCCGCTGATGAGCGCCGCCGTCATTCGCAGCCGCAATCTCGAGCGCGACTTCGAGCGCCTCGAAGCCCTCGGTCTCGAAACCACCGCGCCCAAATTCGTCACCGGCCAAGAATTCTCCTTCTGGGAACGCGCCTTCATCGACTACGACGGCCACCTCGTCGTGCTCTACGAGATCGTCGAGTCCGAGAAAAATCCGGCCGCATCGCCGCCCGACGCCCTCGCTCCCAAAACCTCCGCCGTCGATGCCCTCGCCGGCCCCCTGGCCATCGCCACCTACCTCACCCACGACCTCGACACCTTCCTCGAGTTCTACCGCGACGGTCTCGGCCTCAGCATGCGCGGCCCCCTCGACCTCGAGCCTTCGGTGCGCCGTCGGCAGGCCACCCTGTGGGGCTTGCCGGACGACCTCGGCTGGGACCTCTACCTGCTCGAGCGGCCCGGGGCGCCGGGCACCGTGCGCCTTCGACTGATTCACGTCGACCGCCCGACGCCGCTCGTCCACACCACCTACGATGCCCGCGAGCCCGGTCCCTTCTCCACCGGTTACCCCACCCTCGATCTACCCACCTGGGACGCCGAGCTGCGCCAAGCCGGCCACGACGCCATGAACCCGATGTCCGAGTACACCGTGCCGCGGCCCGACGGCACCAAGTACCGCATCCAGGAGACCATCTTCAAAGCGCCCGACTTCATGCACGCGGTGGGCATCTCGCGCCTCGACGGCATGAGCCAGCTCGGCCCCGTCGACAGCGCCACCGGGCGCGGCGGACCGGTCTACTCGGCGCAGAGCATTCGCGACTCCGACGCCGTGCTGGCCTTCTACACCGACGTCCTCGGCATGGAACTGCGCAGCGATCGCGAGTGGCGCAGCCACGGCTCCAAAGGCGCCCTGGCGGTGCCCGACGGCACCGTCTTCCGCTTCTCCATCGTCTACGCCATGGGGGCGCGCGATGGGCACCTGCTGTTCATCGATTTCCGCGACGGCGCCCTGCCCGACAGCGGCGTCGCGCCGCGGCCGCCGAACCAGGGCATGGTGGCCTGGAGCTTTCCGACTCAGGACCTCGACGAAATCCTGCGCCGTGCCCACGCCGCCGGCACCGAGATCGTCGCCGGTCCGGTGCAGTACGAAAGCCCCGAGCTCGGTACCCACCGCGCCGTCACCCTGCTCGCCCCCAATGGCTTCCTGATCGAGATCTTCGAGCCGGCCGCCGAAGCGGACACGTTGAGCGCCACCGACATCGTCGAGCGCGCCATCCTCGCCGCCGGCGGCGAGGCCTGGCGCCGGCCGCAGACCCTGCGCCTCGCCGGCCAGGCGGTTTTCAGCGAGCAGGGTGACCCTCGCGCCTCGCGCTTCGCCGACCGCTACCGGATGTGGCGCGTCTTTCCGGATCGCTCCGGCGACGCCCACACCGCCAACGGCAAAGTGCGCCTCGAAGCCTGGGCCGGCGACGACGCCATCTTCCAGACCGCCTACGACGGCCAGCGCACCTACGACGCCAACGGCCCCGTCGACGAAGACCAGGCCCGCCGCGACTGGTCCTCCGCCTTCGGCTTCGGCATCCTGCGCTTCGCCCTCGACCAAGGCTTCACCGTCGATCGCCTCCTCGACGACCAGATCGAAGGCCACCCCTGCCACTTCGTGCGCGTCACCGACCCCGCCGGTTCCGCAACCCGCTTCGCCATCGACCGCCACGACTACAGCGTCCGCTGGGTCGGCTTCGACACCCCCAAAGGCTGGCACCACCGCATCTACTCCGACTTCCGCTGGCACCGTAACCCCCACTTCCGCCAACCCACCCGCGTCCGGCTCTACTACAACGGCACCAAAACCGCTGACATCCACTGGCAAGAATTCGCCGTCAACCAGCAAATCGACGACAAGGTGTTCGTCCTGCCTTAGCTCCTCCCACCTGCTTTCCTCCCTCCGGCGAACCGCCGAAGCGGCCGGAACCCTGCTCTTCGAGTCCCTATCGCCCGATCGCGGCCCCCGGTCTCTCAAGCCATTCCCTCGGGCCTTGGGCGCTGAATCTCAGACCTTCCTCGGTTATTCGTTGATGAAAGCTCTTCTCGGGTCGAGCGGATCAGTTCCGACCCTTCACTCAGAGCTCCGTCGAGAGAGTCGGAGTGGGATCCCGTCGCGAACCTAGCCCGTCGTGATCTTCTCCACCAAGCCGCTCTATCTTGCCCCAAGGCGTCTCTCTGAGACCACCTACGGGACGTTATCGTCTCCTATTTTCATTGTTCACTCCACCGCGGTCTCGAGACTCACCGATCAGCGACAGGCCCGAAGCGCACAGACGGTGAGGTCGAGTCCGGCTTCGCGAAAGCGCGTAGCCTGAGCCCGCGGGCACTTGCATTCAAAGTCCGACCCCAGGCCCGCAGAGGAAAAGCGGAGGCATCTGTTTGAGCGCAGCGAGTTATGCCTCCGCCCGGCGCGGGCCGTTTCGGAGTCCGAGTAGACCCACGCGGGCGCGTCGGCGGAGCGCCTTCGCGAAGCCGGACTCGACCGTCCTCCCCAACTTGTCAGCCATCGAATCGTTCCAGGCGGGCACGCCGGCGGAGCGCCTTCGCGAAGCCGGACTCGACCGTCCTCCGCCACTTCGTCAGCCATCACGTCACCCCACGCGGACGACACGCCGCATCGCCTTCGCGAAGCGAGACTCGACCGTGTCCTCCCCCACCTCGGCCCGCCATCACGTCCTTCCACGCAGGAGACACACCGCAGCGTCCCGAAAGCAGGCCACCCAGCCGTCCGAAAACCCCTTCCTTGACACGCTTTTGTGACTTCCCGTACAGTATATGTACTATTGGTATGACAAATGGACATTTCCCCGAGCTCCGCTCTGCCGCGACGACCGATCTCCTGCGAGAGAACGGCGTCGTTTCGTGGTGCCCGCGGGGAATGAGGGAAGCGTTGGGGTAGCCGGGCGCGAACGAACACACGTCCCCGTCGGGGGGAAGGGAGTAGCCTGAAATGCTGAGGCCGCAAGTCATTCGATGGGCATGGATCCTCGGCGTCGTCGTCGCCATGCTGGCGCCGACCACGCTGTCGGCGGAGACCCTCCGAGGTCAGGTCAAAGATCCCTCCGGCGCCGTCTTGCCGGGCGTCACCATCACCGCCGTCAACACCGCCAGCGGCCGCAGTCAGACCACCGTCACCGACGACCAAGGCAACTACGAGTTTAGCGATCTGGCTCCCGCTGCCTATCGCGTCAGCACCCAGCTCGACGGCTTCGCTGACTCCGCCGAGACGGTCAACGTCTCCCAGGCCGAAGTCACCGCCGACTTCCAACTCGCCCTCGGTGCCCTGGTCGACGAGCTCACCGTCACCGCCGCCCGTGGCGAGCGCTCCATCGTCGAGATCCCGCAGGCGGTCACTGTGGTCAGCTCCGCCGACATCGAAGATCGCCGCCCGCAGTCCGTCCAGGAAGCCTACGAGCGGGTGCCCAACATGCAGTCCATCGAGCAGAACCAGGCGCGCTCTCGGCCCACCTACCGCGGCCAGTCGTCCTCCCGGCTGCTCCTCCTGCTCGACGGCGAGCGCATCAACAACTCGCGCATCGACGCCAACGCCACCGGCCTGTCGCCGGGCATGATCGACGTCACCCAGCTCGCCGCCATCGAGGTGGTGGGCGGCGCCGGCTCCAGCCTCTACGGCACCGACGCCCACGCCGGCACCATCAACCTGATCACCAAGGCCCCGTCGCGCCCCTCGAGCGGCGCCACCTGGGACGCCATCCTCGACCTCGGCTACAACGACAACGGCGGCTTCAACCGGCAGTTCGGCAGCCTGAGCTACGGCACCGAGGCCTGGGGTTTGCAGGCCAGCGCTTCGGTCTTCGATCAGGACGACTACGAGATCGGCGGCGACGCCATCACCACCGAAGAAGTGCTGGCCCTGGGCGAGGTCTCCAACCTCCTCGCCGGCAACGCCAACACCTACGCCATCTGGTCCCTTGGGGAAAACGGCGAGATCCGCAACGGTCAGGGCGAGGGCACCAACGGCCGCCTCGACTTCTGGCGCTACTTCAACGGCACCCACTCGCTTCGCGCCACCTACCTGCTGAGCGAGCACGAGGATCTCGGCTTCGCCTTCAGCGGTCCGCCCTTCAGCAACAACCGCACCAGCAACAACTTCCGCGACTTCACCAAGCTCACCCTGCGCTACGAGGGCTCTGAGATCGCCGATTGGCTACCGCGGGTGGCGGTGCGCGTCTACCAGCAGGAGTTCGAGCGGCCGCAGAACGACCGGCGCTTCAACATCGACGAGGGCTCGTCCTTCGTCACCAACCCGGATCGCAGCCTGTCCTTCACCGGCAATCCGTCCACCTTCAACTCCGGCGGTACCTTCTCGACCACCCTCAACAGCATCACCAGCACCGGCGCCGAGGTCCAGCTCAATCTGGCGGCCTCCGAGAACGCCCTCATCACCACCGGCATCCAGTACCTCAAGGACGAGTCCGAGGACACCTTCACCCGCGACGCCTTCAACGGTGCCGGCACGGTGACCTCGACGGTCGTCGGCGCCACCACCCCGGACACCGACTACGAGAACCTCGCCGCCTTCGCCCAGCTCGAGTGGCAGCCCCACGAGGTGGTGCGCGTTGCGGCCGGCGTGCGCTGGGACGACTGGGAGTCCACCGCCCAGGCGACGGACGGCTATCCGCTGCCGGGGGGCAGCGAGCTCGGCTTCCTGGGTATCGCCTCCGGCGAGCTCGCCAACCGTCTCGAGAGCGACTTCGGCTTCAACCTCGACGGCGTCGCCGATTTCGTGCAGGCGATTCGCGACGGCCAGGACTTTTCGACCTCGAACGACGTCGTCACCGGCAATGTCGGTCTCACCTTCTTCCTGCCGGCGGGAATCTCCCCCTACGTGCGCTGGGGCGAGAGCTACCGCGAGCCGGAGGTCACGGTGCGCTACCTGGTGCGCAACTTCGGCTCCGGCTTCTTCGGCGTGCAGAGCGTGCCCAACCCGTTCCTCGAGCCTGAGGAGGGCACCAGCATCGACCTCGGCGTGAAGGTCGATCAGGGCAATTGGCGCGGCTCCCTCGCCTGGTTCCGGAACGAGATCGACAACTACATCGACGGCATCGTCACTCCGACCCTGTTCTTCACCCCCGATCCGGCCAACGGCGTGTTCAGCCCGGTGGGCCTGTTCTTCCAGCGGGTCAACGCCACCGAGGTCGAGTTCGAGGGCACCGAGGCCTACTTCGAAGGCTCCTTCCCGGTGGGCAACCGCGGCAGCCTGACGCCCTACGTCTCCCTCTCCTGGCTCGAAGGACAGAACAAGAACCCGACGCCGGCCGAGATCCAGACCATCGAGCAGTTCTACAACCGCTCGGATCTGCCGATCGATCTCGAGGGGACGCCGGACGACGCTCCCTTCGGCTCGGTGGTGCCGTTCCAGGGCACCTTCGCCCTGCGCTACACCAACGCCACCGGCAAGTGGTTCTCCGAGTACGAATTCCGTTTCGCCGACGACATCACCCGGGTGCGTCCGGAGTCGGTGGCCACCGGCAACATCACCCAGTTCGGCATCTTGAAGTCCCTCGACGGCTTCGAGAAGCACTCCTTGCGCGGCGGCTATACGATCGATGCCGGCGGCAATCCGCTCAAGCTCACTCTGGGGATCGAGAACTTGACCGACGACCTCTACTTCCTGCCCTTCCAGATCGCGCCGGCACCGGGCCGGTCCTTCGTGCTCGGGCTGAACTACAAGTTCGGGAGTCGGTAGAGGCGAATTGACAACGGCCCGGAGGCGTAGGTTTTCGGGCTCGTGCACCGTGCCGCAGCCGGGCTGCTCCACGGGACTCCGACTGCAGGCTGCTCGATCGAATCGGGCAGCCTGCAACTTCGTTGCGGCGCATTGCCCTGCGAAACAACAGCCTTGCGAAAGAATGGTCGCGATGACGTGAAGGGCAAGCTTTCGAGGTCTCTCACCGCTCGATCATTGATCACACAGAAACCGCTCGATCACAGAATCCAAGAGACCCACCATGACGGAACCGAGCCACGACCTGCTGATCAAGAACGTCCGCCTGGTGCGGCCCGGCGTCGACGACCCGCTGGCTACCGACATCGCCGTCTCCGATGGTCGCTTCAGCGCCATCGCGCCGGAGCTGGCGGTGGAGGATGCCCGGCGAGTGATCGATGGCGGTGGACAGCTCGCCTTCCCGGGCCTGGTCGATGCCCACATGCACGTTGGCATCTACCAGGAGCTCTCCGCCGATGCTCGCAGCGAAAGCCGCGCCGCCGCCATGGGCGGGGTGACCTCGAGCCTCAACTACATGCGCACCGGCCAGTACTACCTCAACCGCGGCGGCCCCTACCGCGAGTTCTTTCCCGAGGTGCTCGAGCGCAGCGACGGCAACTTCCACGTCGACTACGCCTACCATCTGGCACCCATGTCCGGGCAGCACATCGACGAGCTACCGGTGATGTTCGAAGAGCTCGGCGTCTGTTCCTACAAGATCTTCATGTTCTACGGCAGCTACGGCCTCCACGGCCGCTCCGACTCGCAGAACGAGTTCTTGATGATCGGCGAGGACGAAAAGTACGACATCGCCCATTTCGAGTTCGTCATGCGCGGCATTCGCAAGCTGATGGAAGAGCGCCCCGAGCACGCCGAGAGCATCTCCCTGTCGCTGCACTGCGAGCTCGCCGAGATCATGAGCGCCTACACCAAATTGGTGGAGCGCGAGGGCAAGCTCGAGGGCCTGGCAGCCTACAGCGCCGCTCGGCCGCCGCACTCGGAAGGGTTGGCGATCTGGATCGCCTCCTACCTGGCGTACGAGACCGATTGCCTCAACATCAACCTGCTTCACCTGTCGTCGCGCAAGGCGATCGAGGCGGCGCGCATGATGCAGACCGTCTTCCCGCACATCCACTTCCGCCGCGAGGCCACCGTCGGCCACCTGCTGCTCGACATCGACGCCCCCTGCGGCCCCCACGCCAAGGTCAACCCGCCGATTCGACCGCGCGAAGACGTCGAGTTCCTCTGGCAGGCGGTGCTCGACGGCGACATCGACTGGATCGTCAGCGATCACGCCTGCTGCTCGGCGGAAAGGAAGGTCAGCGGCGAGAACCCGGGCGACATCTTCCTCGCCAAGTCCGGCTTCGGAGGTACCGAGTACTTGCTCTCCGGAGTCCACACCGAGGGCCGCAAGCGCGGCCTCTCCTACGGCCGCATGGCCGAGCTCACCTCCCAGACCCCGGCGCGTCGCTTCGGCCTCCACCGCAAGGGCGACGTCGCTGTCGGCTTCGACGCCGATCTGGTGCTGTTCGATCCGGACGAGACCTTCGTCGTGCGCGCCGCGGAATCCGAGTCCACCCAGGGCTACACCCCCTTCGAAGGCATGGAGCTCACCGGCCGGGTGAAGACCACTCTGCTGCGGGGTGAGGTGGTCTGGGACCAGGGCGAAGTGGTCGGCCCGGCCAGAGGCGAGTATCTGCACCGACCGACGAAGGGGTAGGGCGGTGGAGCTGCTTCGGAGGCTGGTCGCGGTTCTTTTCGTCCTCGGGCTGGCGATCGTGGCGGGCGCCGAAGAGGCCTCAGCCGTCGAGCCGCCCGACACCGGCATCAGCGGCGTCTACGAGGTCATGGTCGGTGCCGAGGACGCCGCCATCTACGAACGCTACTTCGCCGAGTTCGGCTTTCGGGTAGTGGCCCGCGGCAAGCTCAGCGCCGACGAAGCCGAAGCCCTCTACGGCGTGCCGTCCGCGCTCAAATCGGTGCGCATGCAGAACGGCGACATCGCCAGCCACGGCCTGGTGCGCATCCTGGAGTGGGCCGAGCCGCTGGGCCCCGGGGTCGGCTATGCACCGCCGGAAACCCTCGGCATGCGCATGGCCGTGATGCGCACGACCGACATCTTTCGCCTCGTCGACACCTACCGCGCTGCCCGCAAGGCGGGCGAGCGCTGGCTGCCCATCGAGCCCGTCTACGACGACCTCTACAGCCTCACCGAAGGCGACCCGAGCTTCTTCAACCGCCCCGTCGGCGTGCGCGAAACCGCCGTCTACGGCGAGCTCTTCCACCACGTCTTCTTCCAGCGCTATGGCTACCAGATCCCCGGCTACGGCACCATCGGCGACCACTCGCCCCTCGCCACCAGTGAGTTCACCCACCACGACTTCATCGTCGACGGCGAAGACCTCGGCGAAATGACCAACTATTACCGCGACGCCCTCGGCTTCCGCGACGAAGGCGGGGTCGTCCTCGACGGCGACTGGCAAGACGGCCCCCAGCGCGTCTTCGACATGGCCCCCGGCACCAGCCACTGGTACCGCGGCTTCGTCTCCCCCAACAACATCTGCGGCAAGCTCAAATTCTTCCTACCCACCGGCCCAAAGCCCGACCGCACCGCCCGCCAGCGTCCTGGCGAGTTGGGCATCACCCTGCACTCCCTCTACACCCCGAAGCTCGAGAAAGTGCGGCACCTGCTGATCGACCAGGGCATCCAGCCAGGAGAGATCCGCAACAACGAATTCGGCGAGCGCGGCTTCGTCTTCATCGGCCCCGATGGCGCGGCGTGGCAGATCCTCGACAAAACCGACCCGGAGCCCGGCCCGGTCACCGAGTTCGAGTTGGTCAAGACCGGGGGGTAGAGTAATGCCCGCGGCTCCGCGGTGCCTTCAGCTCTTCGGCAGAGCCTCGACCAGAAGCCTCGCCTGCGCGATTCTCCTTGTAGGCCTCGCCTGCACCGACCAGACCGACTCACCCCCAACAGCCCGGCCGACCATCGCAGTCGTCCACGGCTCAGAAGCCACCGAACCCCTCGGCACCAACCTCGCGCGTCACGCCGGCATCTGGGAAGGCGAATACCTCCACCTCGACGCGACGGCCAGGAGCTCGAGAGTCATCTCCGCAACTTGTCTCTATGATTTCTTTGTGAGGTATCTACTGGCTAAAGCCATCTAAGAGCAAGGACCTCGGGAGTTTGAACGCCAAGAAACTGCCCTAGTTCCATAACTAAGTCAGAGATCTTTGCAACTCTTCCCTTGAATTCATCCATTTCACGCTTCTTGGGAAAGCCCTCGATCTTGAAGTTGTAAGCAACTAGGTCCTCATGAAAACTATCTAATCCTTCTACCTGTTCGGCAGTCCACCTTGTGAGCTTCGCGCCAGTTGCCGCGTTGCGCGAAAGATGTGACTTTGCCAGCTCCGCCTGGATTGTCGTTCTCCTCAGTTGGGCCGCCAACATCGAGGTGGTAGGAACTCGGCTAGAAATCAAAGTCTTCAAGCGCTCGCGCTGAATCAGAAAGCGGCCGTACTCCTGTTGCGCGACCTCTCTCTCGCTTAGTGCCTTAATGCTTTTCGATAGACCTGGAAAAGCCGCCCCGAATCGAGATAGAGATTCTATGAGGTCCTCCTTTGGGCTGTCACTCACCTGTACCTGGCTCTCTGGAAATCTCTCAATGGAGGCCTGCTCCTTCCAGCTCGATAAGAGACTGCGGCCAATTTCTTCAAAGTCGTCACCGCCAAGTTTTCCTTCCGTAAGTGCCCTGGTCAATGCAACCCGCGCTCGCGCCACGGGTTCTTCGTAGGTCACTAGATAGCCGTTTGACCCGAAGAAGATTCTGTAGATCTCCTGAAGCTCAAGGCAGACTGTAAGCAACTCAGCCGCAGAATCCGTGACTTCCTGTTCATACTTCTTGTTGCCTGACCGATCTGCGGCAACACTTGCACCACTGAGGGCCCGCGGCAATGCGGCATAGGCCAGCCAAAGACCTAAGAATTGCTCAGACTCTGCCGAGTCCTTCCAGAGACCCTGCCCAGAAAGCCGGCTGAATAAGAGTTGCTTTGAGTCAGTCTTTGCTATCATTGATAGTATCGAAACAAACTCACCGACTCTGGCTCGGAAGTTCGCAGGACCTTCTCCGACGAATCTGGCGCCTAACTGTGATGCGCAAAACCAAAGGTATTCAAAATCTACTACTACCGATTCAAGGTATGCAAGTCCGTGCTCAGAGATGACTACATCCTGTGAAAGGTGTTGTTTTCTATTGCGGAGGTCCTTATTCCTGCTGAACCAGACTAGGAGTCGATCTTTGTTGTGGAGCGCGTTTAGGGACTGAAGACCAACTTCCACGGGAACACCATAGAGCGCCAGGCTCGCTAGTACCTCTCCAACGCGAACTCGCAGGCGCCGCTGAAGAAGCAACAGGATTCTGACTCTCGCTAGCGTTGGCCATCCAGGGTGAGTCGAGAACGACGAAGGGCGAAACAGGTTCACCAACCTACTTTCGGTAGGACCTTCTCCTGGGTCACCGAGGATCGCGCTGATTGAGTGCGAATAGCCTATCTGTAGGGCGACCTCTTTTCTTATTCTGAGGCCACGGGAGAACAGGTAGTCTAGGACTTGGCCATCTTGGTAGATGTGGTAGAAGAAGCGAGAAGCGGTTGCTGTAGCATACCTACCGGAGGTACCTACGATTGCGCCAATGGTTCTTCCTAGGTGGCCGAGGGGTTTTCCGCCCACGGAAATTGATGTAAGGAAGTCGTGATTCGGATGAACTTGTGGTCTGCACTCGGCAAGGGTCACCGGTTGTCCTAGCGAGTCGAAATTGCCTGCTGCTAACATCAGGGAGTACAGATAGGCTGTCACTAGTAGTACGTCTATTTCTTCTTTTGAAGGCCTCTTTGTGAATAGGGGGATCAGCTCCTCTCTGGGAACTAGGAGTAGTTTTTCACTGATTCTCTGAAGCATCATCTCGAAGCAATTTGGTCCGTAGTGAAACATGTAATTCGGATTGTTGACAAATCCTTCGAGGCCGAGAGAGCTCGGTCTGACTGGCATGATAAATCTGCACTTTGAGGTGAGTGCCGCTAGTCTCTGCACCCTGGCGGCGACTTGTTCTATATGCTCAGTTGGAAGTTCATCGATGTTGTCGACAACGATCAGGTTGCAGGGGTTTTCAGCTGAGCATTGTGATATGTAAAACCCCACTACGGTGGATGCTAAAGAGTAGCTCGTCTCCGGGTCAGAAGTGATCGCATTTAGTCTGCTCGCAAATGAAGTGGTCCCTTTGCGAAATCTTGTGACCAGCTCGTCGATCAGTGTTGCTGTGGGTCTTTGTTGCAGCAGGGGGTCATCCAATAAGCAGTCAGGGTGTTCTAGGTCTAGTGGGTACGATCCGGGACGTTCGTTGTCCGCCCAAGCCGCGATGTCGTTGGCGAGAAGAAGTCGTCGGATGACTTTCATGGCTCTGGGATTATCTTCGATAGCCTTCTGCGATTCCGGCGAATCTTTGATCCAAGTATTGAGAAGTGCGCCGTAAATCTTGAATCGAATTGCGCGCGCGATCTCTTGGACGGCGTTTCTGGCTGGGGTTGAAGCCAGTTGAGCCATCAGGTCGATATTTATCGGCTCCCGATCGCAGGGTTCGCAACTGCATGGATTCTGATCTTGGAGTTGCTTTCGGCGTTCAATGATTGATGCGCGGAGCTTCCTTACAGCAGTGCTCTTCCCGGATCCGAGACCGCCTACTACGACGTGGAAATTCACCGGGAAATCAAGCTGGACTCTCTCAAGGAGAGCCTCCTCATAGTCAAGTCCCATTGCCTTGTGATCGAATATTTCGAGTCTTGGTCTCTCTCGCCTTTGGTAAAACCGAAACCTTTGAGTTCCTGGTAGATAGTCGCTGTCCAGATTCTCCAGGCGATCGGCAAAGATCGTTCCTTTGAGAAAGTTTGCCACATTGGGAAAGTATCTAAATGACTCCAAGGTCATCCCTCCGATCGTTTATCGGTCTAGTTGAATTAACCGCATTATTCCGAACACATGCACTTTTTTCGCAGTGACTGGCATACTTCGTGGAGGCGCTATGATTAGCATGTGCAGAGATTATAACCTAGTGGTGAGCGGCGGAGCTGGCAGTCGGCCAGATCGCAGAGAACGGGCCTCGGCGCACCATGGAGAACGAGAAATCGTAGCTCTTTACCTCGCCTGCAACAGGTAGATAGGTAGAGGCGCCACCCTCTGACCAAGCCGCATCAAAATCAGCGACTTGAGGGTGGTTCCATGACTGCCGGAAAGAGGTGCCACCCTTCTACCCAAGTGGCTTTGAATCAGTTGCTTGAGTATGGTGCTGTGACTACTACGCCGCTTGACAGGGTTGCCGCCCTCTTAATTGAGTCGCACCGCCAGTGTCGCCTCGGTGGTCACCTGCGCGGTGGACATCGATGGCTGCGTCCTTAACGGGGTTCAGGACGAACGCTGCCGTCAACCGCACTTCATTTGCGAGGACTGCGGCCTCATCACATGCCTGCTGGCGCAGCTCACTGCGTCGATGTCGATAGGTGGCCCGCGGGCTAGGTTGATCCGGAAAGCGATGGTCCAGCTGAGCAGGCAGTGTCCTGTGCGTCCCCAGCGCGGCCGGCTGGGCTCTCGACGAGCGGGATCTTAGGCAAGCGGATCCTGTTTGTGTCCTGAGACTCGACCGGCGCCTCTGATGCTCAAGAGGGGAGTTGCCTTGGCGTCTGAGATCCTCCTCAGAGCCGGACTTGCACCGCTTCTGCGTCCACGGCTGGGCGCCGTTCGGTGCGGAAGGGACATCATCCGTAGGTGGCTCTTCGCCAGACCCATTCGAGCGGTCCCTGCCCGCGCCGCGCGAGCCACCAGACGCACGCCTGTCTTTGGACGATGAGGATGGCCGTGGCAACGAGGGGGAGCAGTGCGACAGGGGTTTTGCTGGCCAAGCCGAGCCCCCACCCTGTAAATATGAAGAGCTGAATCACCGACTGGCCGATGTAAACGGTGAGCGCCATCCGACCCAGGGGGACGAACCACTCGAGCAGCCGTCGTCCGGAGCCCGTCCTCCATGCGAGCACGGCGAGGGCGAGGTACGACAGCGCCAAAGGAGTCGTTCCGAGGGCATAGGCCGCGGTCTGGAGCAGTCCTTCAGGTGACAACATGAAGCCGGATTGCGCGTGCCGGAGCTTGATCACGGCATAGACGAGGCTCGCCGGGAGTCCGATCGCAGCACCGACGGCGGCGGTGATCCTGAGTGATCGCCCGAGGGATGCAAGGCGAGGCAGCAGGGAGACTCCGAGCCAAGCTCCAATGAGGAAAAGACCCATTACGTGAGCGGGGCGTCCACCCTGGAGATAGGTTCCCGGTCGCGCCACTGCATAGCCAACATTCCACGCCACATAGCCGCGCGGGTCTGCTGCGAAAAGCTCCAGTGAAGATCTGCCGCGCTCGCCGTCCAATCTTTCCTGGACTCGAGCCCCCAGTTCCGCGAACGGCGGTCTCGGGTCGAGTCGACCCTCGGTGGAGTAGACGAGCACGTGCGTCGCCAGAGGCGTCAATAGAAAGAGGATGATTACCGCGAGCCGAACGCGGCCGTGCCCTCGGGACAACGTTGGGAGAAGGAGACCCATCACTCCGTAGAGCGTGAGGATGTCGCCGGCCCAGATCGCGTACAAGTGGACGAGCCCGATCACGATCAAGACAGCCATTCGTCTGCGGAAAAAGCGTCCGAACTGCGATCGACACTGCCCTCGCGCCTCGGCTCTTTGCAACTGAATTGCAAATCCAACTCCTAAGAGGATCGAGAAGACCGAGTAGAACTTTCCCTCGATCAGCCAGTCCATCCCAAAGATGACGGTCTCGCCTAGAGTGCCGCCGACCATGGCCAGCCGGGTCTCGGCGCTCATCCAGTACACACCGAAGAAGGACACGAGGTTGGCCACGAGAATCCCGCCGAGAGCGACGCCCCGGATGGCGTCGAGAACGCTCAGCCGCTCACCGGCTGGAACTGGTGCCAGGCCAGAGTCGGCGGCCAGGGTGCTTGGTGGACTCATCGAAACTCGGGACGGATTCGGGCCGTCGGAATTGACCCGAGCATTGCCGGTGAAACGCTGCTGCAAGTGCAGCTAATGAGAACTCATTATCATTTATTCGGCGATGGGGTGTCAACTCGACTTCGGAGCCGGTCTCCGCAGGCTGATGGTCGTCCGCCACCGGCCTGGGACTGATTCAGCCGTGGTTAGGGACACCAGGTTTGGATCTGGCAGCTATGGGAGGGTGGGGAGTTGCTGAGGGTGGTGGGGTGGAGGAGGACGTCGGCCCAGCGCCGGGCACGCAACGCTTCTAGGACTTATCTTTTCTGGTGGTGCGAAATTGCGCTGGCCGATGAGTTGCGCTGAGAGAACCGGGCCGTGATGAGGGAGGCACTGGCAGCTGCCTGACGCGATTCAACGCTTCAAGGGCGCCTCTTGTCCTGAGCTGCCAGTGCATTGCGGGTTCGGGTCTCTAGAACGATGCTCCGTCGGAGCAGCAATCACAGGAGCATCGTCCGCCCACGGTTACCGAGCTGAGGATTCCGGTCTCTCCCTCAACACACGAATCGGCGCAGTGATCTTTCGCGGTCTGGGAAGTGCAGTAGGCGTACGAGACGGCGGTCCAGCTCTCGGAACAGCCCTCGGCCACAGGGCCGTCGAGAAAGGGGGACCAAATTTCTCCCTTGCCGTGGTCCGTGGTGGAGCTCCCGGCGCTTGCTGGCAAGATCGCGACGAAAGCCAGAATTACGAGGCAAGTCAGGGAAAGGGTCAGGAATGCGGAACGCTTGCTCATAGAAGTCTCCTTTCAAATGGAGCCCTCCGCGGTCCGCACGTCTTGGCAGCCTTGCTGGCGGCACCGAAGCCCGTGCGTCGGACCTCGGGCTCCAAGTCACGGATGGTCTCTCTTTTCCGGGAGACCAGATTTCGATCCTTCTGAGCGTCACGCGCTGTTTCGGGCTTGATCGGATCAAGCCTGGCAAAGAGATCCAGGCCATCGGTGCGGCGGGCTGACGATCGGCTGGCTTGGTCGAAGTAGCTGCCTTCTTCGGAATGGGTGATGACGGAGAGGCGACCAGGATGAGCAACAGCGAGCTTCGCTACCACATCTGCCCTTCCTCGAGGTCTCTGAAGAGCTTGTCCGCCGAGTCAGCCACCTCTTTTGGAAGGTATAACGCCCGATAGCCCTGGTCGATGGTCACAAACTCGACGAAGCGCCCCCCGAGCCTTGGCTCGATCTGCTCCTTGATGAAGGTCAGAAAGCCGCTCTCGACCCAGTCAGCGCTCTGTTCCCATTCGCTCGAAAGGGTTTCTTCTCCGATGACAACACTGATGCCGGCTCGCTTGTTCTTGGTGTCCAGGAACGATTTTATGTCGAACCTTCTGATTCGAAGCTCGTCCCGAAAGACTTTCCAAAATTCGATGAAGAGCTCGCCGTAGGAGGAGTCGTCTTCGATGCACTCCATGTCGTAGAAGACCGTCTTCTTGGCCATGTAGCCATTCAGTACTTTCCATAGCTGTCCAATTCTCTCAGGGCTCTTGATGATTCCGAGCTTCTTGAGGGACTCGTAGAGCGATTCGATCTCAGAGTTTTCCACGTCGACTCCTGGGCCGTCGATGATGAGGCAGAATTTGCGAGCCGGGAGTGTAGCAAAGGACAGGC
This sequence comes from Acidobacteriota bacterium, assembly GCA_039028635.1. Taxonomy (NCBI): domain Bacteria; kingdom Pseudomonadati; phylum Acidobacteriota; species Acidobacteriota bacterium. The sequence continues at coordinate 26,739 of JBCCHV010000010.1, read as the reverse complement.
CGCAGAGCTCTCTTCCTCGCCATTTGTAGGATGCTGGTCGAGGTATGCGTTGGTCTTCTCCCCCGTGCTGGAGGTAGAGGAGTTGTGGGGCTCGACCCGTTCTATGCCGGCGGTGGCTCGGCGAGCTTTGCCGCCATTTCCTCGAGGAGCTCGATCAGCTCCGACGGCGCTGTAGTTGGTCGTGACAGGCCGTCCCCCAGGTCGACCGATGAGTCCGAGGTGACCCGCAGCTTTCGAAAGGGCAGGTCGAGAAGGTCGAGAGGAGGGTACTCCTCCGCCTGGTTCTCCGGGCCTGGTTGTCCTGTGCCGACGATGAAGGCATTGCCGTCATCGCCGAACCAGGATTTGCGCTTGGCTTTCGACGCGAAGTAGAGAGAGGTGCCGGTGAACACCCAGCCCCGGAACTTCTTCGGACCCGGTTCGCGCCAAGGGCTCAACCGGCCGGGCCTCTCGAGGATTGCGAGGATCGCAGCCTCGGCCTCGATCTCGAAGCGGGTGCGGACACGCTCCGAGATATCCGATCCGGGCGGTGGCCGCAGAGCGACACGAAGCCCGCTCTCGAGGTCTTGCTGGTGCCGCTCGACCGACTCCGAGACGATTCCGGCAACTCGTTCTGGGGCGACGGGTACCCAGTCAATACGCGACGTATTGATCGAGTCGGCCACGCACGGGTCATCCGACGCTGCCAACTCTCGACTCTGTCGCGCTTCTTCTTTGAGATCACAGCAAAGGGAGGCTGTTTTGTAAAGGTTGAGCGGCTTTCCGACAAAGGCTCCCAGGAAAGAGCCGAGTCTGATGTGGAGAATCGCCGTGAAGGGCCGCCACCATTTCGTCTTGGTCGCCGTGCGAACTGGGTGGACACCTTTGAAGTACTTGGCTACGTCTTCGGTGAGGAGCTCACATTCGCTCGACCACGGTTCCATCGAACGAGCAAATTGGATCAGTTCTTCATTGCACTGCTCATAGCCCTCCTGGCCGGAAGCTCGTTCCAGCCGCCAGCAGAGATCGTGCTCCCGGCAAGCCCGATCGAGATCATCTCGCCAGGGCAGCGAGAAATCCCGCAGAGGGGGCGGTCCGGCGAATGCCAATCCCCCGGCAAGTCGACTCGCGCACTCACCGGAGGCGTGATCCTCCTGGTTCAGGCAATGCTGGTACTCATCGAGGTGGTAGGAGTAGCCCTGCCACCATGGCTCGTCGAGTTCTCGAATGCGGTTCGAGACTAGATGGCTGTCCTGGCGTAGCCGAAGTAGGGACTCTGCAAATTGCTCGTCGCAGGTGTGCGGACATCGGGTGTGGTCCTGTGGATAATCTGCGGCCTCTGAGCCTTTCCAGCAAGCAAAGTGTGCTCGCAGCGTACGATCGTATCGTTTGCTCCACCGCTCGGCCTGGGGATCCTCTTTGAGGATGGGAGGGTGACCCGGTCCGCAGTAGTTGCCATGGATCTTGATCCCCGAGCAACCATTCAGGGCGAGTGCAATCACTAGCGACAAGGCGCTGAGTCGCCATGCCGATTCGAACTCACTCGCATCCGATGGTGTTGCCGAACCCTCGGCTTGCACTGGTCGCATCGCGAACATCGTTATAGGAAGGAATAGCGCGACCGTGGAAGAAGACGGATCATGAGCAGCATGCGAAGGGACATCAAGAACTTATCATGCTTGCAGGGTTGGGCTTCTCGCGGTCGCTGAGTCACCTGGCTGTCGTGGCTCCGCCGCCAGACCCCGCAGTCTGACCCGGCCGTAGAACCCTCGCTCTTGCCGTACGTATCGATGTCAGATGCAGAGATCGTTCTAGTCGATGTTTAGGGCATCAGAGGTGGTTCGGAAGCGGGTCGCCTCGGGAGGATTCATCATGTCAATTCGTTCGTCGTTCGCTCGCAGGCCTGGAATCTCGCGCCTCGGTACCCCGTCTCGAAATCTGGTCTTCGCCGCTGTCCTCCTGTCGATCCTCGCGCCCGAGGCTCTGGCCCAGGCGGACTCGGCGGGCGGTGGGAACCAGGTCCATACCTTGGCCGATTCCTTGGCCGGTGCGGTGGGCGGTGTGGCGGTGGATCGCGCCGGCTTCATCTACTCGGCGGACTTTCTCGACAAGGTCTGGCGGATCTCTCCCTCTGGCGAGGCCGAGGTCTTCGCCGAAGGGCTGTACGGCGCGTCCGGTAATGCCATCGATGCTAGGGGACGGCTGCTGCAGTCGAACTTCTATGGCGACACCATCAGCCGAATCGACCGCCTCGGCAACCACGAGGTGATCGCGGAGGGTCTCGGCGGGCCGGTGGGTTTGGCCTTGGATCCCGAGGGGAATCTCTTCGTCTGTAACTGCCGAACCAACTCCATCGGCAAGGTGACTTCGCAGGGAGAGGTCAGCACCTTTGCCGAGAGCGAGCTCTTCAGTTGTCCCAACGGCATCACCCGGGGGGCGCAGGGTGACCTCTTCGTGGTCAACTTCAGCAACGGCAAGATGTTGAAGGTGAGCCCGGAAGGGCAAGTGTCGGACTTCGCCACCATCCCCGGTGGCGGCAATGGTCACGTGGCGATGGCGCGAGGTTCTCTCTACGCCACCAGCTTCCGGGGCCATCGCGTCTATCGCGTGTCGAACGATGGCGAGGTGACGCTGGTGGCCGGCACCGGCGTGATGGGCGAGAAGGATGGTACCGCCAAGGAAGCGCTGTTCTCCTGGCCTAACGGGATTGCCGCGGGCCCGCTGGGAGATCGCCTCTACGTCAACGACTTCATTAACCGAGCACCACCCGGCGTCGCTGTTCCTCCCTCTCCTCGCTTCTCTCTGCGTCAGGTGAAACTGGCCTCGTTGAGTGATCTGCTGACCCAAGCGGAGGCGAGCGGTGGCATCGAGCAGGTGGTGGAGATCCACCGTGCCTGGAAGGCCGATCCGGCAACCGCGGGACTGTTCACGGAGATGGAGATCAACCGGCTGGGGTACTCCTGGATGGGAGCCGGGAAGTTGGCGCTGGCAATCCGTCTCTTCGAGCTCAACGTCGAGTCCTACCCGCAGAGCTTCAATGTCTATGACAGCCTCGCGGAGGCCTACATGAACGCCGGGAAAAAGAAGCTCGCGATCGAGAACTACGAGAAGTCCCTCGAGCTCAACGATGCCAACACCAATGCCCGCGACAAGCTTGAGGAACTGCGGGGCGACTAGAATTCGGTAGAAGGCTCTAGGGTTGGAGCTGGTCCGGACCGCGGCCTAGTGGCTGATAAATCTTTCCGGTTGCCCGATATCCGTCGACGTGACTATGAGCGTCGAGAATCAAATTTCCATCCGAGAGGTGCCCTGAGTAGTCGATGCTGCCCTTCGTTGTAATTATGGAGAAATTGATCGTTTCGTCGGTAATTCGGTAATAACCCTTTCTTCCGGACTTGCGATCAAATCGGTCGGACTTCTGGCGCCAGAAATCGTGGATGTCTCCCATGTCCAACAGGCTCATGCCGACCACCGTACCGTCATCGTAGAACCTCAAGACCTCATAGAGCGGCGGCTCGCTCTCTTCATGAAAGAAATAGTAGGCATCTCCTGCTTCGGAGAACGGAGAGTCTTGCAGCTGGTCGAAAGTGAGCTTGTTGAGAGAGTAGAATCCGGCGATCGCGAGTACCAAGCAACCAAAGGCGCTGCACCCGCGAAGGCCGGGGCCTCCATTCGAGCCGCCACCACGTTCTGGAGGGCTCCGGTATGGCCTCTCGGGAAGGTCCCGGTACGTCTGGTGTAGCTCACCGCGTTCTACTTGATCTCTGTAGTCGGCCATGTTTGCTCTCCGCTCAGGCGGCCAGGGTTGGGGCGTTGCGGCACTCCGTCTGAAACAGTGGCTAGAGCGGCTCCGGGAGCCCGCAGTCTCTCCCGAGCTCGCCACTGGCCCCAGTCACCAGGAACAGGCTGGGCACGAGTGGCCGCCTGCAAAATTCGATGCATGCCATCATGATACTTCTCGGGAGTGCCGCAGCTCTGAGAGAGCAGGGCGTGTCGCGAGCCACGAGCGAGCGGCCGCTTGTGCCGCCTGTTGGGACGCCGAAGAATCTAGATGGTTGATTCTGCGTAACTTGGATAATCGGCTGGCACTTCTGGAATGCGGCGTCGAGTTTTGAGGGCCACAGGACTACTTTGGAGGGGATCGATGGGAAACAGACTGATGGTTCTGATTCTGATGGTGGCGGTGGTCGTCCTGACGGCCTGCGGCGGTGGAGATGGCGAGCCCGACGGACCTTCCCAAGAGCTTCTGCTCGAGGTGGCGAGCGAGATCAACAAGGGGGGCCCGATGATGGTCGATCGCGAGACCGAGTTGGTGAACGTCGGGGCGGAGCCGTCCGCCATTGTCTACAACTATCGGCTCGTCAACCTGACCGCCGCAGACATCACCGCCGAGGAGATCCAGGCGCTCAAGCCGACGGTGGTCAACAGCGCCTGCAGCCAGCCGAAAACGCGTCAGGATTTTCTCGACCAAGGCATCGCCATGAAGTATTCCTACAGTGCCAAGGACATGGTGTTCCTGACGGAGTTCACGGTGGAGCCTTCTGATTGTTCCGCCTAGGGCTCCCTCGAACCCGATCAGTTCCGGTGAGGTTCGCAAGTGTTAGGTTCTTGAGATGAGCAAGACTCTGTCCCAGCTTATTCTGGTGTGCGCTCTCGCCCTACTTCTGGCGCCCCTGCTCACGGCGAGCCAGAGCGGTCCATTGCGGCCTGCGACCGAGCTCGAGCTGATTCAGGGAGTCTGGGAAGGTCGTGGGCCCGGTGGCCCCTGCATCGTGACCATTGAGGGCAATACGCTTTCCTATCGTCAGCCTTCGAGTGACTTCTGGTACGAGACCACCTTCACCCTGCCCGAGGGGACCGAGCCGAAGCAGCTCCACGCCACCATCGTCGCGAACGTTCATGACGACGACATCGGGACCGTGGTGGTGACCATCTACAAGCTCGAGGGCGATCAGTTGACGCTGGGTGTCGTGGAGGACTTCTCGGAAGCTCCGACGGATCCGGTCGTGGGTGACTGGGACTGGGTGGCCGACATGTATGACCTCGAGCGGGCTGTTTCTTCCCAGGCCGAGGACCGAAAGGCGACGGTCACTGGGAGTTGAAGGTCTGGCGTGAGGGCGCCGTTGGTGCGGTGTGAGCGAGCCCGATAGAGTCTCAGCGACCAGAGACGGAGAAGCCGAAAGGAGTCTGCATCATGACGATGACTCTCGAACAAGCCCTCACCGAGCTCGAAGCCCTTGGCAACGAGAGGATGCGGGCGCAGAACCTGAGGCATGGCTCAGGCGACAACCAGTACGGCGTGCGCCGTGGCGACGTGCGCAAGCTGGCGAAGCAGATCAAGACCGATCACGAGCTGGCCCTGGAGCTCTGGGACACCGGTAACATCGATGCGCGCTTTCTAGCGATCCTGCTGATCAAGCCGAAGTCCCTTTCCGCCGACGAGGTGGATCGCCTGGTGCGGTCTCTCACCTTCGTGCAGGTGTCGGATTGGCTGATCTCCTACGTTGTCAAGAAGCATCGTGACAAGGAAGCCCTCCGTCAGCAATGGATGACCAGCGATGACCCGATGGCCGGGCGCGCCGGCTGGGCGCTTACCGCCGAGCGGATCGCGAAGAGCCCGGACGGGCTCGACCTCCCGGCGCTGCTCGATCGCCTCGAGTCCGAGATGGGGGACGCCGCGGCGGAAGTGCAGTGGACGATGAACATAGCCCTTGTGGAGATCGGGATCCAACATCCTGAATACCGGGAGCGGGCCCTCGCCATCGGCGAGGCGCTGGGGATCTACAGCGACTACCCGGTCTCGAAGGGCTGCACCTCGCCCTTCGCTCCGATCTGGATCAACGAGATGGTGAGCCGGCAAGGCTGAGGGGCGTGAAAACACGGGTTTGAGTACGCGACACGGTAGAGTTGGAAGGCGATAACGAAGCCGCTTCGCTTCTCGAAGGAGCTGAAATGTCCGACCGTGCTTTGACGATTCCTTACTCCGACGACCTTCTGCTGTCCCTCAAAGAGACGCCGGAAGAGTTCGAGGCAGAGGCGCGCTTGCTCCTGGCGGTCAAGCTCTACGAGCTAGGGCGGTTGACGACGGGGCGAGCTGCGGAGCTCGCTGGAGTCGGCCGGGCAGAATTCTTGTTCCTGCTCGGGCGATTCGGCCTTTCGCCGATGGGTGTTGACCCTGAAGAGCTCGAGCAAGATCTCGCGAATGCCTGACCCGGTCGGGTCCTTGGTTGTGGTGGTCAACGCCACTCCGATCATCTCGTTAGCGGTTCTGGATCGCCTTGACTTGTTGCGAGACCTTTACGGAGCCGTACTGGTTCCCTCCGCAGTGCATCAGGAGATCTTGCTGGGCGGCGCCGCCAGGGCGGGAGTGTCTCAGCTCGATGCGGCGCCTTGGATCGAAGTCGTCCGCCTCGAGGACCCTCGGCGAGCCGACCTGCTTTCCGATCTCGATCGCGGGGAAGCCGAAGTGATTGCCTTGGCCCAAGAGCGAGATGCCGACTTGGTTGTGATCGACGAGAGACTCGGCAGACGACACGCTCTTCGCCTTGGCCTTTCTCTAACCGGGACTCTCGGAATACTCCTCAAGGCCAAACAGCAGAAACTTCTGCCTAACCTGAGGTCAGAGCTGGATGCCTTGCAAGACGTCGGAATTCACCTCGGCCAAGAGTTGATCACCAGGGTTCTCGAGCTCGCTGACGAGAGCGGCTGAGACGTCTCGAAGGAATTCTCCGCCAGTTCGCCGACCCCCTCACCGCACCCGCGGTCGCACCTGAGTCGCCGCGATCCACGCCAGTGCAATCAGAACCGCCAGCACCGTGAAGGGCACCTGGTAGCCACCGGTGCGGTCGTAGAGCAGGCCGGTGAGCCAGATGCCGAGGCCGCCGCCGATGGCGTCGAGGACGGTGATGGTGCCGAGGATCTTGCCGGAAGCTTTGAGGCCGAAGGTGTTCATGGTGAGGAGCTGGAGGAGGGTGTAGAGGCCGCCCCAGCCGAGGCCGAAGACGAGGACTGCGGGCCACACGAGGTTGGGCTGGAGGGTGGCGAGGAGGACGCTGCCGAGCCACATGACGCCGATGTTGACCAGCAGGACGCGCTTCTGGGGCAGAACGTCGGCGAGGAAGCCCCAGGCGAACTTGCCGACCAGGGCCATCAGGTAGAGGGTGGCCAACGCGCTGGCGGCGGTGGCCGGCTCGAAGCCGAGGTCGCGGAAGTGGAGGAAGAGGTGGGCCTGGGCGCCGAGGATGGAGTAGAAGGTGGTCATGGCGGCGAAGGCCAGGGCCCAGAAGGTGCCGGTGCGCAGGGCCTCGCCGTAGGCCAGCCCGCTGGCCGAGGTGGGGCCGGCGCCGGCCGCCTGCGACGCGCCGAGGGGCTCGAGGCCGATGGTTTCCGGTCGGTCGCGCACCAGCAGGGCGATCACCACCAGCAGGGCGATGGGGAAGGCCGCCTCGATGGCGAAGGCGGTACGCCAGCCATAGGAGCTGATCAGCGCCGTGCCGAGCTTGGGAAAGAGCACGCCGCCGAGACTGGTGCCGACCAGGGCGATACCGATGGCGGTGCCGCGTTTGGCGACGAACCAGTGGGACACCAGCATGACGGTGACGATCAGCCCGCAGGTGGCGAGCACCAAGGCGAACAGGGTGTGGATGACGTACATCTGGCCGATGGACGACACCCGGCCATAGAAGAAGTAGCAGCCGGCGAGCAGCAGGGCGCCGAATAGCATCGGCCGCTTGACGCCAAAGCGGTCGGCGATGGCGCCGGCCAGCGGGCCGAGGAGGCCGGCGATGGCGAAGGTCAGCAGGTCGCGGAACTTGAGCGCCGCTCGGCTCCAGCCGAACTCTTCGAGCAGCGCCTCGTCGAAGACGTTGATGCCGCCGATGATCATGCCGTTGGTCACCATCAGGGCGACCAGCGAGGCGCCGGCGATCACCCAGCCGTAGAAGGGGCGGCTCATGCTCCCCCCTCGCTGCGGTTCTTGAGGGTCCAGTCCTGGGCCGGCCGGCTCTGACCTTGGTCGCGGGTGAGGTGGACGGTGAGGGAGTAGATGTCGCCGCGGTAGTAGGTGTGCACCCGTTCGACGGCGCTCCCGGAGCGGGTCAGCACGACGCGGTCGACGGACAGCAGCGGCGCTCCCACCCGCACGTCGAGAGCCTTGGCGAGGAGGGCGTCGGCGAGGGTGGCGCGCACCGTTTGCTCGGCTTCTTTGAGGTCGAGGCCGAGCTTCTCCTCGAAGAACTGCAGGATCGAGCCGCTCTCCCAGTTGTGGTCTTCGAAGCGGTCGGCGAGGTGCGCCGGCAGTCGATTGACGATGTAGCTGTAGGGCTTGTCCTGGTAGTAGCGCACCCGGGTGCATTGCACCACCTGGGCGCCCTCGCGCAGGCCGAAGGTTTCGCGGTCTTTGCGGGTGGCGGAGACGTGGCGCAGGTCGACCAGCTTGACGGAGGTCGCCAGTCCCATCGAGATCAGGTCGTCGAGGGAACCGTCCATCTGCAGCATTTCGGGCGGTGCGACGTCGGCGTTGACGAAGGTGCCGCGGCCGGCCTCGCGGCGGATCATGCCCTCCTCTTCGAGGGACTTGAGGGCCTGCCGCACGGTGATTCGCGAGACGCCGTAGCCGTTGACCAGGTCGGCCTCCGTGGGGAGCTTCTCGCCCGGTGCGTAGCGGCCGGAGAGGATCTGCTCCCGCAGGATGGTGCCGAGCTGGTAGTAGAGCGGAATCTCGTTGGTGGCGAAGGGGGTGTTCGATTCGTCGCTCATGGCTCTCCTCGGTGCCGCGGCCCGTTGCCGGGCCGGTCGCTTCTCGCTGGTTGAGGAACGATCATCTCAAACCCGTTCCCGAGGCGGTCGCGGTGAGCCTCACCCTTGGCCTTCCCCAACCCAGTCTTCGAGACCGTAGACCCGCACGGCGTTGCTCCACAGGAGCTTCTCGAGGTGCTCGTCGGCGATGCCGAGCTGGTCGATCTCGCGGCGGCCGCGCTCGAAGTCGACCACCGGCCAATCGGTGCCGAAAAGCACCTTGTCGCAGCCGCGGCGCGAGTTGATGAAGCGCACGAAGGAGGGGTCCCAGTAGCGCGGGTAGTGGGCGTCGCAGCCGAGGTAGACGTTGGGGTGCTTCCAGCACACGGAGATCGCCTCCTCCACCCACGGGTAGCCGACGTGAATGCCGATGATGGTGAGCTCGGGGAAGTCGATCGCCACCCGGTCGAGGAGCATGGGTTGGGCGACGGTGGGCAGGAAGGCCTGGGCGGAGTGGCCGATCTGGATCTGGATCGGCACCCCGAGCTCGGCGCACTTGGCGTAGAAGGGGTAGTAGATGCGGTGGTCCGGCGCCTTGCCGAACCAGTGTGGGTAGAGATGGGCGCCGACGAAGCCGTGCTCCCGGACCGCCTTCTCGAGGTGGGCCACCGCCGGCACGATGTGCGACGGATTGATCCCCACCACGCCCTTGAAGCGGTCGGGATGCTGGCGCACCACTTCGGCGATGCGCTCGACCGGCTTCTCGAAGTAGATGTCCGAGCCCTCCCAGCCGCCGGTGGTGGCGACCATCAGGCCCTTTTCGATGCCGGCCCGGTCCATCATCTCGATCTCGCGTTCGAGGGGAATGCCGCGCCCGGTCTCCCCCAGGATCTTGACCTTCTGCCAGAAGGCGTTGAGCTTGGGGGTGTAGTTCTGGGTGAGGTCTTCGGTCCACAGATTGACCACGATGTCGAGGGCTCTCATCCGAGCTTCCTTTCCCGGCCGCGCCAGTAGGGTTCGCGGAGCAGCCGGCGGAGGGGCTTGCCGGCGGGGTTGTAGGGGATCTGGTCGACGAACTCGACCGACTTCGGGCGCTTGAAGCCCGCCAGGTGCTCTCGCGCCCAGGTGATCAGCAGGTCCGCCGAGAGGTTCTCGCCGGGCCGTGGCACCACCAGCGCTTTGACCGCCTCGCCCCACTTTTCGTCGGGCACACCGATGACCGCGCAGTCTGCCACCGCCGGATGGCGGCTCAGGGTCCTTTCGATCTCCGTCGGGTAGACGTTGAGAGCACCGGTGACGATCATGTCGTGCTTGCGGTCCACCAGGTAGAAGTAGCCGTGCTCGTCGCGACGCGCCAGGTCGCCGGTGCGCAGCCAGCCGTCTTGCAGCACGGCGGCGGTGGCTTCCGGGCGGTTCCAGTAACCCACCATGTTGCCGGTGCAGGCGACGGCCACCTCCCCAACCTCGCCGTCGGGAACTTCGACGCCGTCATTGCTCAGCAGTCGCACGCCGACTCCCACCTGGGGGCGGCCGCAGGACAGCAGCAGGTGGCCGGCATCGGGGTCGTCAAGGGCGCGGCGGTGGTCCTCGGGCTCGAGAACGGTGCCGGACAGGCCCGTCTCGGAGGTGGCGAAGGTCTGGCGAAAGGCGCAGCCGAGGGCGCGGTCGGCGTCGCGCAGGGTCGCTTCCCGCATCGGGCTGCCGCCGTAGAGGAGCACCTCGAGGGCGCTCAGGTCGTAGTCGCCGAAGCGCGGGTGGTCGAGCAACATGCGCACCGTGGTGGGCACCAGGTTGGTGAAGGTGATGCGTTGGCTGGCGAGGGTCTCGAGGGCGCCGTCGAGGCTGAAGCGCAGCAGGAAGGTGGGGCTGCCGACGGCCACGGCGCAGGCCAGGCCGGCGAAGCCGGCGGCGGAATAGGGCGGCGAGGGCAGCATCACCCGGTGACGGTGGGCCGAGGCGATGGCGAGAACGTGGACCAGGGTCGCTTGCAGGGCGCTGCCGTGGGAGTACATGACGCCCTTCGGGAAGCCGGTGGTGCCGCTGGTGTAGAGCAGCAGGAGGAGGTCTTCGGGCGCGATCGGGCCGGCGAATGCGGCCTCGTCCTCGGCGCCTTCAGCCAGCAGGCGATCGTAGCCGGCGACCTCTCCACTGCCCTTCCCCAGGCCGCCTACGAAGCGCAGAGTCGGCACCTGGCCGGCGGCGTCCCGACCGCGCTCGAGGAGCTCGTCGCTCACCAGCAGGCCGCGGGCCTCGCAGTCGCGGCCGATGCCGGCGATCTCTTCCGCCGTCAGGCGGGTGTTGACCGGCACTGCCACCAATCCTGCCCCGGCGAGGGCGAAGAGCGCTTCGGACCAGGCGACGGAGCTGTTGCCGAGCAGGAGGACCCGCTCGCCCGGGCGCAGACCGATCTGGCGCAGGCGATCCGCCAGGCGCAGGGCACGGCCGTAGCCCTGGCGCCAGGTGTAGGCGCCCTCGGCGTCGGCCAGGCCCTCGGCGTCGGCAAAGAGCCGAGCGTTGCGGCGCAGCAGGTCGCCGAAGTGCCTGAGGTCTCCGAGCATCGGCTTCTGGGTCACGGGTGTTGCGTCAATCGGGTCGAGTCAAGGCAGACTCTCTCACCTTCTGGACTGACGGTCTTGCGAGTCGACTTCGCTAACCGACTTTGCGCTCGTCGATCAGGGTCAGCTTGGCGAAGTCGCCACCCTCGAAGTGCTGCCAGGTGCGGCTGCGGTGCTGGTCGTCGACCAGGGTGATGATCTCGGCGTAGTCGTCCTGCGGTGCATGGCAGTAGACCCAGCGCAGGATGATGCACTTGTCGTCCGCTTCCACCGCTTCTCCCTTGAGCCGCGGGGTGTCGAACATCAGCTTGCCGTCGACGAACTTGCCGTCGAAGGACTTCTCGTCCACCCGACCGTCATCCCAGGTGTAGAGGTTGGTCTGGTGCCACAGGTCGCCATCGATCTCACAGGTCAGGCGACTCTTGTGCTGGTCGAGGATCTTGCCGGTGCGGCGGTCGACGAGGGTGTAGGTGCCTTCCCACACCCCGACGTGGCGGTCGAAAAGCGGATAGTCGGACATGGCGTCTACTCCTGGTGAAGAGGTTCTCTATAGGCGTCTGCTAGGGTGCCTCGAGGTCCCGAGGCAGGGCCTTTCGGACACGCCATTGGACGTTGATTGGCAGTGGTTAGCATAATGTACGAACAATAGTACAATATCCAGGCCGATCCCTTGATGGGTCGGCTTGAGGTTGGGAGCCTACGCATGACGAATCGACGTCCCCTCGACGGCATCCGGGTCCTCGAAATGGGCCAGCTGATGGCCGGTCCCTTTGCCGGCACTCTGCTCGCCTACTACGGCGCCGAGGTGATCAAGATCGAGCCTCCCGGCAGCGGTGATCCGGTGCGCCGCTGGCGCGTGATGGACCAGGGCACTTCCCTGTGGTGGTACACCCTGGGGCGCAACAAGAAGTGTGTCACCCTCGACCTGCGACAGGAAAAGGGTCGCCAGGTGGCGCGGCGCCTGGCCCGCAAAGTGGACGTCCTGATCGAGAACTTTCGCCCCGGCACGCTGGAAAAGTGGGGACTCGACCCGGCCTCCATCCAGCCCGACAACCCGGGCCTGATCTATGCCCGGGTCTCTGGCTACGGCCAGACCGGCCCGAAGGCCTCGCAACCCGGTTATGCCTCGGTCTGCGAGGGCTTCGGCGGCCTGCGCCACGTCACCGGCTTTGCGGCAGGGCCGCCGGTACGCTCGAATCTCTCCCTGGGGGACTCCCTCACCGGTCTCCACGCTGCGTTCGGGGTGCTCCTCGCCCTGCTCGACCGTGCAAGGAATGGAGAGGCGGCCGGCAAGGGCCAGATGATCGACATCGGCATCTTCGAGTCGGTGTTCAACATGATGGAAGCGGTGGTGCCCGAGTACGACCGCTGCGGTGAGGTGCGCGAGCCCTCGGGCTCGACCATCACCGGCATCGTGCCCACCAACACCTACCCCTGCAAGGACGGCAAGTTCGTGATCATCGGCGGCAATGGCGACTCGATCTACAAGCGCTTGATGAAGGCCGCCGGCCGGCCGGACCTGGCGAACGATCCGCGCTTGGCCTCGAACGACGGCCGGGTGGCGCACCAGGAAGAAGTCGATGGTGCCCTCGCCGCCTGGACCTCGACCCTGCCTTCCGCGGAGGTGTTGGCGATCCTCGAGGAAGCGGTGGTGCCGGCGGGGCCGATCTACAGCGTCGAGGACATGATGGTCGACGAGCAGTACCGGGCGCGCGGCCTGTTCGAAGAGGTCGAGGCCGGCGGCAAGCCGTTGAAGATCCCCGCCATTCTGCCCAAGCTGTCGGCCACGCCCGGCCGCACCGATTGGCCCGGTCCGCCCCTCGGTGCCCACAACCACGAAGTGCTGTCGCAGGTCGCCGGCTACAGCGCCGAAGAGATCGCGCAGCTCGAGGGCGAGGGCGTCCTGTGAACGCCGACTCGGACGACCTGCTGGCCCTCTACCGCCAACGCGGCCTGGGCTCGGCGGTGGGCTTCGGCCGTCGTCCGGCGGTGTTGGTGATCGACTTCATCCGCGGCTTCACGGATCCGCAGTCGCCCCTGGGCGCGGACCTGAAGGCGGAGGTTACCGCCACCGCGCGCTTGCTCGCCGCCGCCCGTGGGCATGAACTGCCGGTGCTCTTCACCACCACCGCCTACGGCCCGGGCCTGCGAGACGCCGGCTTGTTTCCGAAGAAGATCCCGTCCCTCGAGATCTTGCTGCGCGGCTCTCGGTGGGTGGAGGTTGATGAGCGCCTGGAGCGCCGGCCGGAGGAGACCTTGATCGAGAAGAAGTACGCCAGCGCCTTTTTCGGCACCGCCTTGGCCGCCGAGCTCACCGCCGCCGGCGTCGACACCCTGCTGGTGTGCGGGGCGACCACCAGCGGCTGCGTGCGGGCGACGGTGGTCGACGCTCTGCAGCACGGCTTTCGGCCCATCGTGCCGGTTGAGTGTGTGGGCGACCGCGCGCCCCAGCCCCATGCCGCCAATCTGCGCGACATCGAGGGCAAGTATGGCGACCTGGTGAGCGTCGAAGAGGCCATCACGGCCCTCGATCGCCTGGTGGCCGGGGGTGGATCATGACCCTGCCGAAAGCGGTCGAGCTGATCGAGGTCGGTCCGCGGGACGGCTTTCAGGCGGAGGAGACTTTCCTGCCGACGGAGCTCAAGGTCGTGACCTTGAAAGGCCTGGCGTCGGCCGGCCTGAAGACCATCGAGGTGACCTCTTTCGTGCACCCGAAGGTGATTCCGCAGATGGTCGATGCGGCGCAGGTGATGGCTGCCGCTCGCGAGCTGCCGGGGGTGCATCGTCTCGCCCTGGTTCCCAACCTCAAAGGAGCCGAGCGCGCCCTCGAAGCCGGCGCGCAGGGGCTGCGCCTGGTGGTCTGCGTCACCGAGACCTACAACCGGCGCAACGTCGGCCTGAGCGTGCAGCAATCCCTCGACCTGTTCGGCGAGATCGTGACCCGCGCCCACGCCGCTGGCGCCACCGCCTCGGCGGTGTTGGCGGTGGCCTTCGGCTGCCCATTCGAGGGTGAGGTGCCCATCGAGCGGGTGGTCGAGCTGGCGCGCCGCTTCCTCGACCTCGGCAGTGACCAGCTCGGCCTGGCCGACTCCGCGGGCCTCGGCAACCCAGTGCAGACGCGGGCGCTGCTGCGCGCGGTGCGTCCCGAGATCGGCGACACCTCGCTGTGGCTCCACCTGCACGACACCCGCGGCATGGCGTTGGCCAACACCTTGGTGGCGCTGGAGGAAGGGGTGACCCGTTTCGACACCTCCCTCGGTGGCCTCGGCGGCTGCCCGATCATGCGCGGCGCCACCGGCAATCTCGCCACCGAGGATCTCGCCTACGCCTGTCGCGAGATGGGAATCGAGACCGGCATCGATCTCGATCCCTTGCGCCAGACCTCGCGACGCATTCAGTCGTTCCTCGGCCGGCCCCTCGCCAGCCGGGTGCTGCAGGCGGGCACCGCCGAGGAGGTGGTGGCGCGGCATCGATCGGAAGATGGCAAGGAGGCTTCATGATGACGATCTCGAGCTCGATTTTCGGCGGTGCTCCCTTGGGATTGGCGACGCTTCTCGCCCTCGCCGGCCTGTTGCTGCCGCCGCTGGTCGCCGCCGACGAGGGCGGTGATGAGGGGCCGGTTCTGCTGGTGATCCAGGGGCGTCTGCAGGCCGGTGCCGAGGGCATCTACCAGCAGTATCTGGCCGGCACTCAGCCTTTGATGGCGGAGTACGGGGCGACCATCCTGATGGTGGGCTCGGGTCTCGACAGCGAGCACGCCGGCGAGGCTTGGCCGATCAACGCCGTGCTGGAATTCCCGAACCGGGCGGCGGCGGAGGGCTTCCTGGGCGACCCGCGCTATCTGGAGCTCAAGAAGGAGTATCGCGACCGCGCCTACGAGACCCTGAATCTGACGTTGGTGGCGGGCCGGGCGCCGATCGTGCGTACGCCGAAGCAGGTCGCCGAGGAAGCCTTCGAGCACTTCCGGCACGGCTTGGCGACCGGCGAGTGGCAGGGTTTTCTGGCTCGCCTGTCGGACGATTTCACTTTCCGTTTTCCCTTCGGACGGTGGCAGGGCACTCATCAGGGCCGCGACAAGGCGGCGGAGTTTTTCCCCTACGTTTCGGAGACCTTCGCGGGCGGCTTGATCATCGAGTCGGTGGAGGCGGTGACCGCCGAGGAGAACCGCGTGGTGTTCGAGTTTCACGATCGCGGCAAGCTGCGCGGGCAGCCTTATGAGAATCGGGTGGCGATCGCTCTGGAGGTTTGTGGCGAGCAGGTTTGTGGGTATCGCGAGTACTTCGGGTTGGTGGGGCCGCCGCCTTCGGGGGATTGAGTCGGGGACGGGGGCGCGCGCGGAAGAGATCGCGTGGCTCTCGGCTTCGCCGGTGGCCCGCGGGGGTCTGGTCGGACTGCGGGTCGGCCGGCATAACTCGCTTCGCTCAGACAGATGCCTCCACTGATCCTCCACAGGCCTGGGGTCGGACTTTGAGGAGATTTTCCCGCGGGCTCAGGCTTCGCTCGTGAGCCCCACGATCTCTTCTCGGACCGCTCTTTGTCGGCAGTTAGTTGGGTTCGCGCGGAAGAGATCGCGTGTCTCTCGGCTTCGCCGGTCACCCGCGTGGGTCATATTGGACTGCGGGTCGGCCTGTTGCGGGTGGAGTCATAACTCGCTTCGCTCAGACAGATGCCTCCACTGATCCTCCACAGGCCTGGGGTCGGACTTTGAGGGATTTTGCTCGCGGGCTCAGGCTTCGCTCGTGAGCCTCGCGATCTCTTTTCGGACCGTGGGATATCGGCTGCTCGTGGGGAACTCGGCGCAATCTGGGCGATACCAGCAAAGGTGGGGTAGGGAGGGTCGCAAGTCGTGGCATGATCGCCGGGATTTTCAATTCAGTGGACTCTCTGGGATGAAGATGAAGAAGTTTCTGCTCGCGGTCTTGGCTTTGTCGGCGTTGGTGTTGACTCTGACGATGGTGCTGGGGGGCCAGGTGGCCGGGTACGTTTTTGGCGCGCTGGCGGTGCTTTTTCCAGTGCCTTTGATGGCGCTGGGGGCTTTGCGGCGGGGACGGCTGGGGCGGTCGGCCTGGGGGTTGATGGCGCTGGCTCTGCTGCTCGGCGCGGGATTTGCCGGGATGGCGGTGTTGGCGGGGCACCTTGCGGAGGCTCCCTGGGTGGCCGGCTTGCCGCTGGCGACGGTTTGGTTTCTGGTGTCGGTTTGGCTGGCGCCGCTGGTGCTGGTTTCGCTGGTCTATGCGCTGACCTTCGATGAGCACGGCGTGGACGATGCAACGCTCGAGCGTCTGCGCGCGCTGCGTCGCCGGGAGAGCTGAGGGCGATGCCGATTCTCGATCGTCCGGTGATTCTGTGGACCGCGCTCGCCTACCTGGTGCTGGTGGTGGTGATCGGGGTTTGGGCGGTGCGGCGAACGCGCGATGCGCGAGATTTCTTCATTGCCGGCCAGTCCCTCGGCCTGTGGGTGACCGGTTTCGCCACCATGTCGGCGGCGTTTTCGGGCTTTGTCTTCCTCGGTGGTCCGGGGCTGACCTACCGGATGGGCATTTCGTCGCTGTTCATCGCTGCGCCGGTGGGCTTTACGGCCGGTTTGCTCTGTTGGGTGGTCGCCAAGCGACTGCGCCTGCTCGCCGAGGTGCGCGAGGTGTTCACGGTGCCGGACGCGCTGCTGGCGCGCTACGACAGCCGCTGGGCTTCGGGGCTGGCGGCGTTGGCGGTTGTGCTGGGGACGGTGGCCTACCTCGGGGCGCAGCTGCAGGCCCTGGGGGTGCTGATCGAGGCGATTTTCGGTACCCGCGAGATGTTCGGTGAGTGGAGCCTCGCCATCGCGATGGCGATCGGTCTGGTGGTGGTGCTCTTCTACGCCATTGCCGGCGGCATGGTGGCGGGGGTGTACACCGATCTCTTCCAGGGCATCTTGATGGCCTTGGCGGCGGTCGGAGTCTTCTACTACGCCATCAAGAGCGGCGGCGGCTTGGGCGAGATCGGTCGCTCGCTGGTCGAGTCGGAGCGCTTCGGACCGGCCTTTCTCGATCCCCTCGGGGGTATTTCGCTGTTCACCGCCCTGGGTTTCTTCTTCACCTTCGCCGTCGGCAATCTCGGCCAGCCGCACATGCTGCACAAGTTCTACATGCTGCGCGATCCGCGCCAGCTCAAGTGGCTGCCGGCGGTGATCGGTGGCGGCCAGACGATGTGCGTGCTGATCTGGCTCGGCATCGGGTTGGCGGTGCCGGCGCTGGTGGTTTCTGGGCGCTTGGCGCCCCTCGCTAGGCCGGATCAGGCGTCGCCGCAGTTCCTTCTCGGGTTCGCGCCGCCGTTTCTCGCCGGCCTGGTGTTCGCCGGCATCCTGGCGGCGATCATGTCGACCGCCGACTCCTTCGTGAATATCGGCTCGGCGGCGCTGGTGCGCGATCTCCCCAAGGCCCTCGGCTGGAAGCTACCGCGGCAGCTCTTCTGGGGCCGCGTGGCGGTGCTCGCCGTCGCCATCGCGGCGGCCTTCTTCTCCTACGTCTACGGCGATCTCATCGCCCTTCTCGGTACCTTCGCCTTCGGTACCTTCGGCGCCGCCCTGGCGCCGGCCATCGCCATCGGCTTCAACTGGCGTCGCGTTACCCCCACCGCCGCCATCGCCTCCATCGCGGTGGGTACCGCGGTGTCGGTGATCGGGGAGTTCCTGGCGCGTCAGAAGTTCTTCCCGGACCTCCCCTCCCTTCCCCTCCCCAACGGCGTCCTTCCCTCGAGCTTCGCCTTGGCGGCGAGCTTCTTGACCCTCTTCGTGGTCACCCTGGCGACTCGTCCGGTCGAGCCCGCGGAAGATGTGGTCGCGGTGATGGAGAGCTGATGGGGAGAGCGGGAGGCGGCGCCGACGGCTCTTCGCTTCGCTCGGCGCCCTGGGGAGAATGGTCGGACTCCGGGTCGGCCCGTTCTTGAATGCTGAGACCTAGCTCATCACGGATTGGCGGGGAGGACGGGAGGCGGCGCCGTCGGCACTTCGCTTCGCTCGGCGCCCTTGGGTAAGGGGTCGGACTCCGGGTCGGCCCGTTCCGGGCGGAGGCATAACTCGCCTGCGGCTCAAACAGATGCCTCCGCTTGTCCTCCACGGGCCTGAGGTCGGACTCCAACGCTTCTTGCCGCGGGCTTGACGCTCCGCTCCAGGGCCGACGGCGCCGCCTCCCTCTTCTTGGTTGAGGGTGTGGGGTGTTCGCCTTGGAAGAGCAACTCATTGTTCCTGGGTGGCTCCAGATGGCGGGCGGGTTGGGGTCTCCCTTCCTGGATTTCGAGCTCAGCCCGCGGATCTTCTGAGTGATTCGAGCGATGTCCCTGATTGGGCTGCTCCTCTCTCTGGCGGGTTGCTGAAGAACCCAATCGGCAACCTGTGCCCGCGCCCAAGAGGTCGCGGCGGCGAAGCCGTGAGACGGCTTTAGCCCCTGCGTTGGCCGCCGGAAATCGCACTTTCCGGGCGGGCGATCGGTAGTGCTTCGGAGGGTCTCGACGCTGCGCGTGAGCCCGCGGGCACGACCCTGGGAGTCCGACCCCAGGCCCGTGGAGGGAAAGCGGAGGCATTTGTCTGAGCGAAGCGAGTTGTGCCTCCGCCCGGAACGGGCCGGCTCGGAGTCCGAGCTGCCGTTCGCGGGCGTTGAGCGCAGCGTCGAGACCCTCCGCAGCTCGAAAATCTCAAATCCATCCGAGAACGAGTGGCGGGTTTTTCTCCGGCATGCGCAGTTAGGTCCGAGCGGCACCGATTCACGGGGTCGCAGCCAGGACCGGCGGCTCGACTAGGGCCGTCGCTGACAACCGGAGAAAACACCATGTTTGGATATAAGAACTCCCGCACTCGGCCCTTTGCCGGTGCATTCTCGGGCGCGTTTCAGCGCGCCTTTTGGATCACTTTGACCCTCCTGCTGTTCGCCGGCTCCGCGTCGGCCGACTTTCGCGACATCGTGAGCGCCTACGACCGCTATGACCTCGATGGCGACGGTCGCCAGGAGATCGAGAATCTCGACTTCGTCTTCGCCGAAGACGAAGTTCACGACACCGCTCCCAACGCCAAGATCATGGTGGTGTTCGTCGACGAACGGCTGCTGTATTACGTCTCCGGTGCCGAGCACTCCACCCAGGATCTGCGCGACCGCCTGAGCCGCTGGCGTACCGACCTGCGGGCCGAGGGCTACACGCCCAAGTTCTTGAAGGCGCGGGTCTACGACGGTGCCGAGCATCAGGACGGCCTCACCGTCCTCGCCCTGCGCGAAGTGCTGCGGGCCACCGCCAACACCTATCCACTGCTCTCCGGCTCGGTTCTGGTCGGGAGCTTCCCGGATGCCATGGTGGTGCGCTCCATCCTGTGGCGCAAGAACGACGATCGCCTACAGGTCAAGCCCGAGGTGGTGGCGCGACGTAGCGACCTGGTGCTGGCCGATCTCGACGGTCGCTGGGAAGACATCTACATTCAGGAGCCCACGGACATCCCGAGCTTCAACGCCGTCGAGCTGACGGTGGGTGCCTTGAACCCGGACGAGTGGCCGTGCAACGGTTGCGTCGTCGAGAGCCGCGATTTCATCGTCGGCGAGTCGACCTTCGAAGACTTCTTCTGGGTGCAGGACGATCGCTACCGCTACACCGTCAGCGGCCCGATAGGTGCCGAGGTCATGACGATCACCATGGACGAGGTGGCGGCCGGGCCGGAGCTGGCGTTTGCAGATCAGTATCGGGTCAATCAGATGGCGGTGGCGAACATCGCCGTGTCGCGGATCAACCCGCGCCAAATCGCGGTCATTCCGGATCCCGACTTTCGGGACATCCACGGCAACGGCTGGCTCGATGCCCAGGGAAAGCCCCAGTCGGTGCAGACCTCCGAGTCGCCCGAGTGGGTGCGAGACGCCAGCCTCGAGCGTCGCCTGCTGATCGAATACCTCGACCGCAATCACCAGCACCGGGCGGGTGAGAACCCGGCGGCTTTCCGGGTGGCGACCACTAACTTTCCGGAAGACGACTTCGCCCTCTCGAGCTTGACGAGCTTCATGTCGCAGGCGGCGGCGGACTTTCAGCCGCCCTACGAGCGGCGCGAGCCGGAGCTGCCGCTGTTTGCCCACTGGCTTCGCAAGTCGGCGGTTCTCAAGGGCATTCACACCCACGCCAATCGCACCGCGACCTTCGTCGGCAACGACTACAACCTGACGGAGATCGAAGCCCAGGTCGGTCCGGAGATCTGGAACTGGGTCGGCAACGGGCAGATGAAGCAGCCGATGATGTGGGGCATGGGAGACCAGGCCGATCAGCGCCTCTACTACTCGATGTGGCGCAACAACGTCCTCGCCAACACCGGCGGCACCTTCTACCTCCACAACGGATGCGACGTGGCCTCGCCGGCTGGGGCCGAAACGCTGCCCTTCCAGGATGCCGACTATGGCTACCACCTGAGCGCCGAGAACTTCATCTTCTACCTCAATGGGTTGGCGATGATCGCGCGCTCGAAGGACTTCAACGATCGTCCGGAAGGCTTCACCGCCGCCCTCGATGACTCCCCCACCACCCCTTGGGGGGCCGGCTGGCTGCGGCAGTTCGAGGTCGCCTCCCAGGATGGTGGCCTCGCCGGGGTCGATATCCAGCGCAAGCGCAGCTACAACTGGGTCTTGCTGGGTGATTGGACCCTCGCCTTGCGTCCCACCGAAACGGACGAAGCGGTCGTGGCCTACGACGGTTTGGCCTTCAGCGGCCCCTCGGCGAAGCTCGAGATCGGTCGTCACGAGTCGCAGGACTTCCCCTTCACGCCCTCGAACGTCGACTCGGTGGTGGTGCCTGACAACCTCGAGCTGCGCATGTTCCACGGCGAGAACGGCGTCGGTCGCTACGCCACCGTGCGGGGTGACATGGCCGATGTCGATGACCTCTCCTTCAACGATTGGCTCAACTCGGCGGTGGTGCGGCCGCGCCAGGACATTGGCGTCACTCTGTACTCCAGCACCGGATACTCGGGGGCGCGGGCTTTTCTGCCGCCGGGTCACTACACCTACACCCAGATCGCCAACTCCTTCGGCATCAACCCGCGAACGGTGTCTTCGATGAAGCTCGATGGGGTCGAGGTGTTCATCTATGACCGGCAGGCCTGGTGGAACAACTGGCGCGGCTTCTCGTCGTCGGTCTACAACCTGGCGACGGTCGGCTGGAACGACCGCATGGAGTCGATCGTGATCTATCCGCGAGACGAGGGGGCGGTGGCCTACGAGCACAACTATGGCGGCCGTCACGTCATCCTCGAGCCGGGGGCCTACGACCAGGAGGATCTCGAAGAGCTCGGTTTCACCGGCGGCTGGGGGATCTCGTCGATCTACGTCGGCCCGAAGATCAAGCTTCGCGCCTACGCCCAGACCGGCTTCCGGGGAACGCCGCTGGTGCTCGACGGCGTGGGCCGCGGCAACCTCCAGGAGATCGGCTGGAACGACGTCATCCGCTCGGTGGTGGTCGAAATGCGCTGACCGACAGGTTCACGTTCTGGGTCCCGATCCCGTCCTGTTTCGACATGGCGGGTCATCTCGCCCCTCCGGTTCCCCAAGGCCGGAGGGGTGTTTTTTGTCGTCAGGCCTCTTCGACGAAGGATTCCCAGAGCTCGAAGCGCACGCCGGCCGGGTCCCAGCCGGCGACTCTTCTCGCCCCCGGTTGGATGCCAGAGGCGACGCGCGTCGGGGTGCGGAGTTGGCAGGTGGAGAGCGCTGCCATCGCGGTCTCCAGATTCTCCACCTCGAAGGTGGCGGCATGGAGACCGGCGGCGAGCCCTTCCCCAGCCGGCCAGCTCCCGGTGTCCTCGGGAAACTCGATCAGCTCGAGGCGCGCCGGCGATGCGGCCCGGTTGCCCAGCAGGGCGAAACGCACCGGCACCTGCGGCCGTGGCAGGTCGAGCATGGTGGAGAGGATCGGACCCTCGATGCGGGCGTCGTTGAGCACCTGGAGGCCGGCGAGGTCGTGCCAGGTGGCGAGGGCGCGATCGACCGAGGGCAGCGTGAAGACGACGCTGTGGACCTCCGAGTGCTGGCGATCCGGGGAAGCATCCAGCGCGCTCGGCCGGCGGCGGTTGGCTTGCAGAAAGACCAGCCGCAGGCCGTCCCGCCAGCGGCTTTCGGCCTCGCGCACCATCAGCTCACCGAGGTCGTAGTCGACGATGGTTCCGGGAGTGGCGCCGAGAGATTTCGCCAGGGACAGGCTGCGCTCGATGTCGCGAGTGTAGAGATCGAGGGCCAGGGGGCGGTGGTCGAAGGCGCCGGCAGCCCGCGGAGGCCGCGGCGTGGCGACCAGCCGAATGCCGCCGCCGGCGCTGCCGGGAACCGCGAAGTCGCGCTCCCGGAGGGGGGTCTCGAGGTCGTAGAGGGCTTGCGCTGAGGAGGCGTCGAGCTCGCCTCGCGCGACTTCGTCAAAGCCGAGGCCGGCGAAGATCTCCCCCGTTCGAGGAAGATCCGAACAGCCGATCACCGCCCGGACCAGGGTGCCGAGGGGGCTGGTCATCGTTCTCGGGTCGGGGCCCTTCGAGGAGCGACGACCTCAGTGTCCGTCGTGGCCGCCGTCTTCCCCTTGGGCTTCGCGCTGGTCGTCGATGTGCTTCTTGAAGTAGGTCCAGCTCGTTTCGTTCGGGCGCTGGTCGTCGAGCGGCGGCGGCTCGTCGTATCCCGGGTAGTTACGCTGGATCTCGTCCTTGAACTGCTTCGGCAGCTCGTCGTAGCTGCCCAGCCGGACGCCGGCCCCGGTGTACATCATCTGGCCGGCGCGATCACCCATCCGCATCCAGGGCAGCCACTTCGACATGCGGGACCAGCCGACGAACGCACCGTCCATGCCGCCGATCTGGTCATCGAGGAGCTGGTCGGCGTCGAAGAACCAGCTGAACATCTCGATCGCCTGGTAGGTGCCGCCGATGTACTCCTGGTATTCGCCACCCAATGGGTTGGTGTAGAACAGCGGCACCTGGAAGGCGAGCCAGCCGCGGCCGTTCTTGATCTCGGCGTCGAAGGTGAACGGTCCGCGCGGGCCGCGAGCGAACAGCGGGGCGCGGGAGTTCACCGGATCATTGGCGATGTGGACCACCTCGAGCTCCTCCCCGGTCCAGGGGTTCTCCCAGGTGCGCATGATCTCCCCACTGCTGGGATCGAGGTAGATCAGCAGCTCCCGGGACACCATGCGGTAGCCCGGCCCTCTCTCGGGGTCGTGCATGCCCTTGCAGGCGCGAACGTTCATTCCCATGTAGTCGAACAGCTTGCGGTCGCGCTCCCCGGGAACCCGGCTGTAGGTCGATCCGGTCCACCAGTACACCGCCGGTTTGCCATCCTCCCAGTTGCACTGCAGCTTATGCATCGCCTTCACGGCGTCCTCCGGATTCGACAGGTCGAGCTGTCCCGCGGTGGCGGCAGTGACCGACCCGATCAAGGCCAGGACGAGGGCGATGGCGAGGGCGAATCGGGACATGGCGAGTCTCCAGGCGGAATTGGCTGGTGAGGCGGGACTTGAATTGTATTGACTTTAGCACAATTGCATCGTGCGACCGCGTCGAGAGGAGGTGCCTTGCACTTTGGGACGTGAGGTTCCATAATGGATGCGAAATGGAGGAAATGTGGCGACGCTGACTCTGAAAAACGTCCCGGAAGACCTGGTGAGCCGGCTGAAGCAGGAGGCCAGGCAGAATCGGCGGAGCCTCAATCAGGAAACGCTGATGCGTCTGGAGCGCAGCTTGCTGTCGACCCCGCGCCGCCTCGATCAGAAGATCGCGGCCCTCGAACAGCTCCACCAGAAGCTCTCGAGCCTGCCTCCGGTCCGCGACGCTCTGATCGAGAAGGCGAAAAGTGAGGGCCGTTCGTGATCGTGGTGGACACCAACGTCCTGGTCTACGCGGTGCGACCCGGCGAGCAAACGGATCTTGCTTTGCAGGCTCTGCGACGAGATCCCGATTGGTTGGCGCCGGAGTTCTGGCGCCTCGAGATGCTCAACGTCCTGTCGCTCTTCGTTCGGGTCGAGGGCATGGAGCGATCCGCGGCCGGCGAAGCCTTTGCGGCCGCCGAGAGCCTGGTCGAGGACCTCCCGATGTCGTCCTCCGCCGATGAGGTACTTCGTCTGACTCACCAGGCGACAATCTCGGCCTATGATGCCGAGTTCGTCCTCGCCGCCGAACGCCTCGCTCTGCCGCTGGTCTCGGCGGATCGCCAATTGGCTCGCCGGGTGCCGCGAACGGTGGTCAGTCTGGAGCGGTTCGCGACCGGCTAGCAGGCTGCTGAAAAAGTCGCGCTTCGCGACTTTTCCAACGCTGCTAGCTGTTTGTTTCAGGGGGCTGAGCGCCCCCTCGCCCGAAAAAGTGCGATTTTTCGGGCTCACCCCGTCTCACGGCTCCGCCGCCGGGCCCTCTCGGGCCCGGAAGCAGGTTCCCGATGAGAATTCAGCAACCTGCTAGGCCGAGGCTCCTCATTTTCCGATTTTGAAGCTTGTGAAGAGCTCTTCCAGCTCTTCCCTGGTCGGGGACCGCTCGGTGCTGATCCTCGGGAGTGCCTGCAGGGCGGAGCGAATCACCGCTGGTGGCGCCTTCTTGAGCTCTTGGAGGGCGTCTTCGAGGGCGTCCCGGTCGCCGGCACCGGCGGCGAGGAGGACTCGCTCGGCGAGCAAGGCCGGTCCGCGGGGGCGCGGCGAGAGCAGCGGCTCGAGGAGACCGAGACCCTGGCGGTGATGGTCCGCCTCGGAGCTGTGCCGCCGCCAGCGAAGGCGCAGGATGGTGGCTGCGCCATGGAGTGGATGGTCGACCGTGACGGCGGCGAGCCGGTCGTCGAGGGCGGCGATCCGCTCGGGACTTCGTAGGGCGAGCTGGCGCCAGCCTTCGAGCACCGCTGTGAAGGCGTCGTCGCAGGAGGTGGCTTGCGCGACCAGCTCCGGCCGGTTGCCTCGGATGGCGGCCTGGCGTTCGAGCACGAGGAGCGCCGCCAGCCGTTCTCGCTCGGTGGTCTCGGCGGGACTGCACGGGCCGACCGCCGGGCCGAGGAGAGCCCCCCGTCCGCGCGGCCGGCGGCCTTCGATCAGGTCGACGAGGCCGGTGGCGATGCGGCGGGCCGCAGGATCGGCGATTTCGGTGACCAGTCGCCGCGCCCGCTGAATCTGGCGGCGCCCCAGCAGCCGACGGATCAGGACGACGGCGTCGCCGCTTTTCATCGCGGGTCGCAGTGGATCGTAGTCGCCGAAAAGCTCCTCGACACTCGGTGGGCGCTCTGCCGCCAGCACCGTTGGCGAGCGGATCTGCAGCCGGTTGCGGCGATCCGTCGTCAAGGCGGCGCCGGCGGCGAAGGCGCGACTGTCGTCGGCGTCGAGGCGACGCGCCAGGTCGAGGTCTTGCGGCTGCAGCACGCCGAGCCGACGCCACAGGTCGCGGGCCGCCGCGAAACCGTCCGCCCCTAGCCCGAGGGGTCGGCGACCGGCGAGGAACAGCAGCGCCCCGCCGTTGCCCGGCGTGTAGACCTCGACGAAGGGAAAGACCGCGTTCAGGCTGGCGACCAGCGAGCGCAGGAGAGGCTCGTCGACGAACTTGAGGCCGATCCACTGCACGAAGACGCCATCGTCCGCCAGCCGGCGGTCGACCAGCTCGAAGAACTCGCGGGTGTAGAGATGGGAGGCGGCGGCGGTCCACGGGTGCGATGGCTGGGAGACCACCGCGTCGTAGCGACCGGTGGCGAGTTCGAGCGCGCTGCGGGCATCGTCTTGGTAAAGGCGCAGGCGTGGGTCGGCTAGTGGATCGCTCGCCCGCTCGTTGGCGATGACGCGGTTGGCGGCGACCACCGCCGGCTCGAGTTCGACGACGTCGAGGCGTTCGATGGTGGGCGCGACGGAGGTGACGGTGAGGCCGCCGCCAAGGCCGACGATCAGCATCGAGCGCGCATCCGGTCGAGCTGCCACCGGTAGAAGCGACAGCCATTGGGCGACCGCCAGGCGACCGGGAAGGCCGCCGGGCGCCTGGATCAGGGACTCGGGCAGCCCATTGGTGGTCAGGCGATGGCCGCGGCCGTCGCGGTACAGCAACACCGTCGAGCTGCGACCGACGGCGTAGTAGGCCACCTCGCCCTCGGCGACTCGGCCGCTGATCGGCGCCGTGCGCAGGGTGCGCCAGGGGGCGGCCGGCGGCAGCAGGGCAAGGGCGGCGCCGGCGGCGAGGAGGAGGCTCCAGCCACGGCGCCGGTGGGTGGCCTGGGCGCTGACGGCGGCCAGCGCCAGGCTGCCGGCGATCAGCGCTGTCGCCATCCCGGCGAAGCGCCAGGCCGGCAGCAGGAAGAATCCCACCGCCACCGCGCCGGCGATGGCGCCGACGGTGTTCCAGGCATAGATCTGGGCACTGGCGGTGCCGGCCTCGCCGGCTCCTGCGGCTCGCAGGCGGACGGCGCAGGGAAAGGCGGCGCCCATGGTGTGTGTGTGTGTGTGGTGTGTGTGTGTGTGTGGTGTGTGTGTGTGGTGTGTGTGTGTGTGTGGT